>JASFFF010000292.1:0-5270 GCA_050124445.1 Desulfosarcina sp. | reverse complement strand
GGCTGGCGGGAGTGGTACCGCGCCAAGTATCCGGTTGAAGAAAAATAGGACAAATGCGGTCATCCAGGCAGTCGGCCACCCGGCCGGCTGCCCTTTTGGTTGAGGATTCACCGCTGGGGGGATAAACATGCTATCCGGTCTGCAGGATGCGCAGGTTTCCCTCGTGATAAACAGGAGAACCAAGTTCGGACAAGGCAAAATTGTAAAAAACGTGATGACCGTCGTAGTCGAGGACGCGCAGGTCGTCCGATTGTTTCAAGTCTCCCATAATAGTGTTAAATTGCTGGCCGTATTTTTCCATGACCAGGCTTTCGGGGACCTCATAAGCGATGAACTTCTTGATCCCCTTCTGGGCCAGTTTGGCCACCAGGGTGGGATCGTTAAGGTCCTTGTAGGTGGTCAGAATCAGGATCGGACCGGTTCCGGTAAAAAAAATGCCTGCCTTCATGCCACACCTCCTTTGTTTGGTGATTGTCCAGTATATGAATACCAGATAGACATCCGTCCAGTCGGGCGCGCAGCAGCGATCATCTCACCTGGGAAAAACCGGCAACCGCCGGGTGGCACGTGTCCTCGCGTTATAGTTATACCAGTCTGCGAATACCTACCTGATAGAGCCACACCCTAAGCCGAAAAGGGCACGGATCCACGGGACAGGGGCTTGGAATTTTGCTAAGCGGTTATCACTGAAGTGCAGAATCGTGAAAAACGAGACGTTCACATGGATCAAATGAATCAATTGCGCGGGTAACCGGAGGTAGCGCGGCGGGAAAAGCTGTTTCGATATTCGGTTCGGGCTTGGTTCTAGCTTAGTATGCCCGATTGTAATGTCAAGCACCAATTGCCGATGGGAACCTCAATTGGAGCAGAGACGGTTTCCTTTAAGTCATTGGATGCGGTATCAAGCGATCATGGAAAACATGATCAGGGGAAGGATGTTGTAATTGATCTTGACCAAGGTCAGCCCGGCCACCAAATAGAAAGCTTTTTTCAAATGTTTGTCGCCGATGCGCTGCCAGATTCGTTCGGCGGCTTTACGGGTGCGGAATCGAACCACACTTTTGCCGTAGCGGATGTTTTTTTCCACCAGGTCGGGGTAATTGTTCATGCTGATTTTAAGCTTGGCGCCATTGGACTGGATTTTCTCCATCAGCTTGGACTCACTGCCCACCACCTTGGCCTGCTTGCGGCCCACCGCGTCCAGAAATGCGCTGCGGTTACGATCGCATAAAGCGTATGTGACCACACTGCCCATCTGCGCAAGGCTGTGGCCATCGCTGCCGCCGGTGATGGCCCGGTCCAGATTGAATCCCAAAAGGGCGCTTTTCAGGTTCCAGCGTTTAAGGTTCTCCGAATTGATCACTTCTACGCCATCGGCCAATTTCAGCAATCGGTCCACCTGCGCGTCCGTGTGCGTGTGATTGCAAATGCCGGTATAGGCGGCTGAATAGGGATGGGGAAAAATAACCACGCTCTTATACTTTCTGGCACAGCGGATGATGGCCTCAACGTCCAGATCGATCGATGACATCACCGTGGATCCCATATGGGGCACGATATGGGCAGCGTAAAAGGCTTTGAGATCGTTGACGTGGTAAAAGTAGACCAGAACGTGGGTTCCCTCCCTGGAGGTGACCTCGATCCCGGGGATGCTGAAGACGTCCTTGTACTCGGCGAGTTTCACCGCCCCTTCGATGGCGTTGTGATCGGTGAGGGCGATACCGATTCCCAACTGCCTGGCCCGCCGGGCGATGTCTGCTACCGTATCGGCACCATCGGAAATCTTTGAGTGAAAATGCAGATCGACCATTGTGTAGTCGCTGGAAAGTGCATTCAGATCTGGCTCACTGAATTGAATTCGATTAAGAGAGTCCATAGGTCCTTTACTGCTGCCGCGTTGTATGCTGGATTAAATTACAAGTCGTAAACTTAATCTACTCAATCCCCGTGTCAACAATTATTTTTTCCATGCCCGAAACCGCCAGGCCACCAGGTCTTGCTGGTTTCCGGCACCATTGAGTGGTATCGGCTGCTGGCAAAGGATCTTTAGCGCCTGACTTTTTTTTCGGCGCTGTCTGATCGCAAATGTGTTTACCGGCTTTGAAGTGATTACGATAATCTATTAATTGTATATGGTTATCAATGCTACCAATCCACAATGCGGGACTTTGCCAGGGTGGTGGAACGGCCGTCGATCGGGCTTGAATTTGGTAGGTCGTGTGCTTATAGTCCCCACTATGAGCGATTACAGTGAAAAAATCCCCGACCCCAAGGAACTCGAAAAAGAACTGGGTGACTTTCTGGCCAAGAAATTCGGCGGCAATGTAAAACTGGCTTCACCCATTGTCATGCCCCAGACCGAAAAGACCGATGAGGGTGAAAAACCGACCGAAGATCGCAAGACGATCAATTTCGATCTTAAGCCTCAGGACTTGATTTCCTATTTGGATCAGTACGTGGTCAAGCAAACCGGTGCCAAAGACATACTGGCCACCAAGATTTGCACCCACTTCAACCGCATCAAGCATATCCAGGGCGCCCCGGACGAGCTGAACGATATGGTAGGCGTCATAAAAAATAACGTGCTGATGCTCGGGCCCACCGGTGTGGGGAAAACCTATATGGTACGGCTCATCGCCAAGAAAATTGGGGTGCCTTTTGTCAAGGGCGATGCCACCAAATTCAGCGAAACGGGCTATGTCGGTGGCGATGTGGAGGATCTGGTTCGCGATCTGGTCAAAGAAGCCGATGGGGACATCGAAATGGCCCAGTACGGCATCATTTACATCGACGAAATCGACAAGATTGCCTCCAGCCATAACCTGGTCGGTGCCGATGTCTCGCGTACCGGTGTTCAGCGTGCCCTTCTAAAACCCATGGAAGAGACCGAGGTGGACCTTAAAGTACCCCATGACCCGGTTTCCATGTTACAGGAAATCGACCGCTTCAGAAAAACCGGTAAGAAGGAAAAGAGCAGCATCAATACCAAACACATTCTGTTCATCATGAGCGGTGCCTTCTCCGGCCTGGAAAAGATCATTTCGCGGCGTGTGGCCGATCAGCGGATCGGATTCGGGGCCCCCATTAACATTGCGGCCCAAGAAATGGATATACTGGCGCAGGTGAAATCCGAGGACTTGGTGAAATTCGGATTTGAATCCGAGTTTGTCGGTCGGCTTCCCGTGAGAACCGTCTTCGAACGCTTGTCCGAAGCGGATCTTTGCGACATTCTGAAAAATCCCAACAATCCAATTATATTGGGGAAAAAGCTGGATTTTGCGGCTTACGGCATCGATGTCAAGTTTCAGACCGAGGCCCTGGAAGTTCTAGCCGAACGGGCATATGATGAAAACACCGGCGCACGCGGGCTGGTCAGCGCCGTTGAGGGCGCCTTGCTTTCGTTTGAAAAAACGTTGCCATCTACAGCCATCAATCAATTCGCCGTCACACGGGAGGTAATCGATTCTCCCCAAAAAACCCTTGGCGATCTACTCGACCGGCCTGAAGCCGACGACTTGAACCAGGCATTCAATCAGCTGGCAACCGAAGAATGCAAGCGCATCGTCAGCTACATTGCGGTCAACCGCAAACCCTTTGGCGAAAAATTCGGCCTTCAGCTCACTGATTCCCGCATCGAATTGGCCGCCAAGGTTTATTGCCGGCAGGTGAGTGATATCGAAAAAGTGCTCACCAAGATAAAGTCCTTTTATGAAGAAACCAAAACCATCGAACTTTATTTTATTAAAAATCATGGGATTAACATTGTATTAGAGGAAGAGGCCATCGATCATATAATTCAACAATGCTTCAACTCGCAAATCACACCGGAGGCATACTATCGGCATTTGACTGCTAATTTTGAACACGGCCTCAAGCTGGTTCGTGAAAAAACAGGACGAACCCGGTTTTTCATTACCCGGGAAGCGCTTGAACAACCTGACGATTTTGTCGCCAGCCTGCTCGCAAAGAACGGCGCCAAACACCACCAACTGACCCCTAACGCTGACAACCTGCTGGAAGGCTAATCCCACATGATCGGAATTTCCAAGCTCTACTGCGGTACCGTTGAACCCTCCGACGCCCTTAGATACGGGCGGCATTCATCTACCCTGCCCGCTCACCTGCTGCAGTTTTCCAAAGACAAGCGTCCGGTAGTGGTCTGGAATGTCACCCGCAAATGCAACCTCAAGTGCGTTCACTGCTACGCCCATGCCACACAAGAGGCCCCTGCCGATGAGCTGACCACAGCAGAAGGAAAGGCCCTGATCAAGGATCTGGCTCAATTCGGTGCACCGGTGATGCTATTTTCCGGCGGCGAACCACTCGTGCGCAAAGACCTACCCGATCTGGCCGCCTATGCTGTCGAGAAAGGCATGCGGGCGGTCATATCCACCAACGGCACACTGATCAGCCGCAATATGGCCCTGACCCTCAAATCCATCGGTTTGTCCTATGTGGGCATCAGTCTGGATGGCATGCAGGGCATCAACGACCAGTTCCGGGGCGTGCCCGGCGCATATGAAAAGGCCATGGCGGGCATCCGCAACTGTCAACATGCCGGCATCAAGGTGGGCCTGCGCTTTACCATCAACAAGTTCAACGTGGGCGAAATTCCGGCCATCTTCGACTTGCTTGAGGAGATGGAGATCCCGCGGGTCTGCTTTTATCACCTGGTTTATGCCGGTCGCGGATCAAAAATGGTTGAGGAAGATCTTAGCCTGGTGGAGACCCGCGAGGCGGTAGACCTCATCATCAACCGTACCAAAGCGCTTCACGATAAAGGCTTGGCCAAAGAAGTGCTTACGGTGGATAACCATGCCGACGGCCCTTATCTGTATCTGCGGCTGCTCAAAGAAAACCCCGAACGAGCCGCTCAAGTCCTGGATCTGCTCAAAATGAACGAAGGCAACAACTCTGGCCGCGGAATCGGCTGCGTCAGTTGGGATGGCGAGGTGTATGCCGACCAGTTCTGGCGCCACCACAGCTTCGGAAACATCCGCCAGCGCCCCTTCTCTGAAATCTGGACCCAACCGGATGACGATCTGCTGCTCAAATTAAAGGAGAAAAAGCTGCACGTAAAAGGCCGATGTTCTACCTGCACATGGCTGGACGTGTGTGGCGGCAATTTCCGGGTGCGCGCTGAAGCGGTGGCCGGTGACGTCTGGGCGCCCGATCCGGCCTGCTATCTGACCGACGAAGAGATTGCACAGACCATTTAAGCTTCCCGGCCATTGGTGCCGGTCCAATCGCTGGATTGGCTGTGAGTTCAC
>JASFFF010000291.1:0-5301 GCA_050124445.1 Desulfosarcina sp. | reverse complement strand
CGTGATAGATTCAAACCAAAAGCTGATCGGCATGGTAGGATCCGTCCTTGGAGCCTTGATCATCATGCAGTTTGAAAAAACACTGGAAGAAGCTGCGATCCTAGCCGCCTTTATCCCTTTGGTCGCAGCAACCGCTGGCAATGCTGGTATCCAAAGCTCTGCCGTCGCGGTGCAGGGTTTAGCCTACGGTAGTGTTTGGAACGGTAGCATTTTCCGTAGATTCGGAAAAGAATTGTCAGTTGCTATACTAAATGGCCTCGGGATTGCCTTATTGGTTGGGCTTTTTATTTTTGCCGTCACAATAGTGTCGCCAGTTAGCCTCGAGCACCCCTTCCAGCTCGCTATGACCATCGGCACCGCGTTGATGGCGGTCATTACGCTGGCAACCCTAATGGGTGCGGCCATGCCATTGGTGCTGGACCGTTTCGGGATCGATCCTGCCGTTTCGACCGGTCCGTTTATCACTGTAACCAATGATGTAGTAGGGATTTCCGTATATTTTGTGACCGCCACGCTCATCTATCTGAACGCCGGTCCCCCATGAATGCATCCCATGATCTCGTCCTGCTTTTGCTTCCGTTTATCCATAGGATAATCTGAATTGCCGGATTTTTTTTAAAAAAGGTTGCCCGTAAGGCAGTCGAGCACATTAAGGGTTGATTAAAGATTCATCACCTTCACAGTAATCTTTTAACAACCCCATGACAAAGTAAAATCGGTCGATAAGGACCTTAAAGACGTGAAATGCAAATGAGGGGTGTTCACGAAACAAAAATTCGGCACGCTTGGCATCGATCGGAATCAGTTCAACATCGGTGACAGCCTCCGTCGTGTCCTCGTAATCGCGTCCGTCGATGGAACCCATAAGGCCGATCAGGTGACCGGGTCCCAATTCGACAACATGCTTGCCGCCAAATAGATTAATCCTGGCTGTGCCTGAATTGATCATGTAGGTATATTCGCCTGGCTCCCCGACATTAACGATGGTTTCACCGGCCTTTTTCCAGATTCTATCCTTGCTGCTACCTAGCAGATTCAAGAAGAAGACCCTCTCCTTTTCCATTCTCACGCCTGCCATTCGCATTCCTCCTTTTCAAATTATCTCAGTGTATCTTTTCAACGAGCACATCCGTCCGGGTAGTTTCTTCACCCACCGAAAGCTTGTTTCCTAATACCTCAGTAGGCAGCGCAGGCCAAATACGGTTGCCAAAAACCAACATTTTTGACCTGGTGCCATCAACATTCGGTCAAAATTTCGTGGTTTGCTTCCTTCTTAAGAAATTTGGCAAATTTTTTTTTTATTTTAGGAAGCTTGTAGTATTTACCCAAGAAGTCCTTGTTGGTCTCTTTGGCAAGGCTCGATGGGTCGAAATAGGCCTTGGCATTTTTCACCGTGAGCAGGAAGGGAGGTTCACCGCTGTTGACCAAAAGGTAACTCATCAACAGCGCTCCGGTACGGTGATTGCCTTCTTCAAAAAGTTGCGGCCGGCTAAGCAACATGATATAGACGCCCGCCGCCCGTTTCCAGGGCGAGTCATTTTTGTGCTTGTTTTTCCAGGCCAGGAGATGGCCGATAGAGAACCCTTCTTGTTCGTAGAACCGTTTCTTGGTTGCCTGTAGGTGACCGGCGTATTCGCCCCTTGCCTGCTGTTCCTGTCCACATAACACAATGTGATTGAGTTCCAAGAAATGATCCAGATACGTTCGACGCAATGGGTCAATCTCTTTTTCAATCATCCGATTGACGTACCGGTAGCCAGCCAGCATGTTTTCGACGATGCTGTCCTGCATGGCTTCGCGGCGCATGTCCAGGGTATCGTTGATGTGGTGGAAATCTTTCTGCACCGCACGCAACGACTGTTCGACCATCGCTATGCTGATCTTGAACCGACACGGCATTCCCACCACCGGAAATAATAATCATGAGAAAATTATCTAAGCATTGCGACCCTACCACATTTAAGCCCAGAAGTAATCGTCGATTCGTGTATCGCATGGCAATTGTGCGGTATTATCGAACCTTGGTCAGCGCAGTCAGAGCCAATGCGGCAACTGGCTGCGGAAGCGGTGCATATCCGTATTCTTCGGCGAATTTCTGGCCATCGGTGAGTCCCCAGTTAACGAAGCGCTTGATTTTTTCAGCCTTGGTCGAATTGGCATAGGACTGATAAAGCATAAGCCAGGTATAGGTGACGATTGGATAGGAGTTGATGCCTTCGGGATCGGGGATAAACATCCGCAGGTTAGGGGGCATCTGGTCCGATGTGTTGGCCAACGTGTCGGTTCCACTCGCATCGGTTGGCTTGATAAACGCTCCCGCTTTGTTTTCGATAGTGGCCATGGATAGACCGGCCCGTCTGGCGATGCCATACTCGACATATCCGATGCTGCCCCAGGAATGGCTGATCTTGACGGCCACACCCTCGTTGTACCTGCCGGCCATGGAATTGCCCGGCCAGTCGACTTTCTTGCCGACCCCGGGACCGGCATTCTTCCATTGCGGGCTGATGGCGCTCAGATGATTGGTGAACGCCCAGGTCGTGCCAGAGGAATCACTTCGGGTCACGGTGACGATGTTGAGCCGAGGCAGTTTCAACCC
The DNA here is from genome assembly GCA_050124445.1 of Desulfosarcina sp. Lineage (GTDB taxonomy): Bacteria > Desulfobacterota > Desulfobacteria > Desulfobacterales > Desulfosarcinaceae > Desulfosarcina. The sequence continues at coordinate 2,702 of JASFFF010000291.1, read as the reverse complement.
AGGGTTCAGCGCCTGAATTCGCTCGTCGTTCCAGTTCCTGATCTTGCCGAGAAAAATATCTGTGTAGACGTCGCGGCTGAGACGGAGGTCCCCGTTTAAGTCGGGAATGTTGTAGGCCAAAGCGATGATGCCAGCCGTTGCGGGAATGAGCTGAACGCCCTGCTTCATCTTCATGATCTGCTCATCACCCATGGCAGCGTCGCTGGCTCCAAAATCGATTTCTTCCGCCATAAAACGTCTAATCCCTTCACCACTGCCCACCGCATCGTAGAAAATCGAAAAACCGTCCTCTTTTTTTACAAATTCACTGATCCAGCGTTGATAGAGCGGCGCAGGGAAGGTGGCGCCAGCACCAACGATTTCGGCATCGTTCTTCGTGATCCGTTGTCTGGCAGCCATTCCTGGAAGCGCAACAATGGTAACCAACATCGCCATCAGGCATACCCATGCAGCCGACTCGACCTTTTTCATCATTTGGGCCTCCAGATCAGGAAAATTGACCGGACAGGTACTCTTTGGTCAGTTTTTCCTGGGGATCTTCAAAAAGTTGTTGGGTGGGGCCCATCTCGACCAGATAGCCAGTCCGTCCGCCCTCGGAGATATCCACGGCGAAAAATGCCGTCTGATCGGCGACACGCTGGGCCTGCTGCATGTTGTGGGTCACGATGGCCACCGTAAACTTTTTCTTGAGTTCGATCATCGTCTCTTCAATCAGACGGGTGGCGATAGGATCGAGTGCGGAACATGGCTCGTCCATCAGGAGGACCTGGGGCTCGGTGGCGATGGCCCGGGCAATGCAAAGACGCTGCTGCTGCCCCCCGGAGAGGGACAAGCCGTTGTTTTTGAGCTTATTTTTCACCTCGTCCCATAATGCGGCGCCTCTAAGGGCCTGCTCGACTTTCTCATCCATGTTGCCGTTGTACCGATTGAGACGCAGACCGAAAGCCACATTCTCGTAGATGGACAAGGAAAAGGGATTGGGCTGCTGGAAGACCATGCCGATATTGCGCCGCACAGATACAGGATCGACCTTGGCATTGTAGATGTCCATGCCGATAAAGTGAACCTTGCCTTCAAAGCGAAAACCCCGGATCAGATCGTTCATGCGGTTGATACTTTTCAAGACCGTGCTCTTGCCGCACCCGGATGGCCCAATGAAGCCGGTGACCTCATTTTTGCGGATGGGCACATGGCTGTCGCGTACGGCCAAAAAGTCACCATAATAAATCTTGTCCGCCTGGCAGTCGATGGCAACATCAAACGTTTGATCCGTCTCTACCGTTGCCGTATTGGTATGATTCTGTTTTGATTTCATGTGTATAACTTACTCCTTTTAAAAACGAAGGATTCCATTATGATGACCGCTGCGCGATAGCCCGGCTGATCAGGTTGAGGATGAAAACCAGCACCACCAGTACCAGGGAGGCAACCCAGGCCAGTTCGATCTGGTTTTCGAACGGCATGCCAGAATAATTGTAAATGAGAACCGCCAGAGAAGCGGTGGGTTCACCGGGTCGCAACCAGAAATCGCTGAACAATGCAGTGAACAACAGTGGCGCGGTTTCCCCGGCCGCCCGAGCAACCGCCAGGACCACACCGGTAATAATGCCCGGCATGGCAACCGGCAGCGTCACTTTCAGCATCGACTGTGTGGGGGTGCAGCCCATACCGAAGGCCGCCTCTTTCATCGGCAGCGGAACCATTTTAATGGCCTCTTCGGCGGTGAGCATGACCGTGGGGATCATTAACAGGGAGAGCGCGATGCCACCGGCCCAGGCCGAATAGGTACCCATAGTGAGGACCACCGCGGCATAGGCGAACACACCGGCCAGGATGGATGGCAGGCCGGTCATCGTTTTGGCACAGAAGCGGGCGATGTTGGCGACCTTGCTGAAGGGCCCCAGATCGGCCAGGTAAATGGCGGCCAGCACGCCGAATGGCACACTGATCAGGGCCCCCAGGCCGACCATGAATAAGGTGCCGACGATGGCGTTGCCGAAACCGCCGCCGGTTTCGAAGGCGGTGGGCGGCAAAGCGTAAAAAATCTCCAGACTAAAACGCTTGCCGCCACGATAGAGCAGCATGATCAAAACGGAAAAAAGCGGAATGCATGCGACCACGGCACAGATAATCGTGATCGTGCTCAGGATGATCGATTTGAGGGATCGTGGCTCCAGAGGCTGTCGTTCAAGATTGGGCAGAGCCAAGCCCGAGTCGATGATGTTGGCATTGCTCATTTTTTACCTCCCGCACCGGTTCTGGCAACAATTGCGGTTCCGGCGATGTTGACCAGAAGGGTGATGATCAACAATACGCAGCCAGCGTACATGAGGACCGACACCTCCGTCTGACCCGCTTCCGGAAAATTCATGGCCAACAGGGCGGCCAAAGTGTTGGCCGGCGCAAACAAGGACAGACTGATTTGATTGGAGTTGCCGACCAACATGGCCAAGGCCATGGTTTCACCCAAAGCACGACCAAAACCAAGCACCAGGGCACCGAAAATCCCGCCAGAGGCCGAAGGCAACATTACCCGCAGGATGGCCTCCCAGCGTGTCGTTCCCATACCATAGGCCGCCTCTTTGGTCTTGTGGGGAATAGCGTGGAAAGCATCCTGGGAAATGGCGGCAACGGTGGGTAGGATCATAATCGACAAGACGATCGCTGCTGGAAACAATCCGGGACCGCTGAGTCGGGTGGAG
>JASFFF010000290.1:0-5301 GCA_050124445.1 Desulfosarcina sp. | reverse complement strand
CCGGCACCCAGGCGGCAGTAATCATGGGGCTGGCCCGGACAGTGATCGAGGACAAGCGCGGCCGCAGGATCAGCGGCAAATTGCGCAGCGCGTTGTCGGAGATGACCGCGGCGTATACACCAGAGGCGGTGGCGCGTCTGTCGGGTGTCAGCGTTGACGACCAAGCCGCCATCAGCCGCCACCTGCTGGCGGCCGAACGGCCCCTGGTGCTCGGGGCAGGATCTGGCGATAACAGCGACGCTGCGCTGGCCACGGAATTGGCCGCCCTGTTTCTCAACCTGGTGGTAGACCCCAGCTTGTCCCTATTCGACTTTGAAAACCGCCACCGGGTGGAAATCGCCGACCGTCGCGCGACCGTGCTCGACGCCTTCGACAGCATGGACGACCCGTCCGTGGAACTGGTGCTGCTCAACAATGTCAATCCAGTCTACGCCATTCCCGACGGTCGACGCATTGCCCAAATCCTGAACAACCCTAAGCGCTTTGTCGTGGCGTTTACCAATTTCATGGATGACACCGCCGCGGCGGCCGATCTGGTCATGCCCGTCCAGATGGCTTTGGAAACCTGGGATGCGTATGAGAGCACCAGCGCATCCATGGCCACCCTGCAGCCAACCATGGGTAAAATCACTTCGGCGCCGGCCTTGGGAGACCTGCTGCTCAACCTGCTGCCAGCGGACCGGCGGCCGGCCGACAGCTACCAATCCCTGGTGGTCCAGTCGGTCATGCGCGATCGGGCCGACAAAACCTCTACCAAGTGGTTGAAAACCATTCAGCGTGGCGGGCAATTCGCCGAAGATGGACGCGGCGGTTCGGCACCCTCGGTGAACCGCAGGGCCACTGCTTTGCTCAAGCGATATCTGGAAACACTGCCGGCAGCATCCGACGATGTCAGCGTACTGATGACGCCGCCTTCGCCGCGCTTTTTCGACGGTCGGGGCGCCAACCGTCCGTGGTTGATTGAAACCCCGGACACCCTCACCCAAATTTCTTGGCAGACCACGGCCCTGGTCCATCCGGACACCTTAGCCGCTGTTGGACTGCAAGAGGGTGACGGCGTCATCCTGAAAACCGCACTCGCCGACATCGAGGTGCCGGCCTATGCCTATGCGGGTGTATACCCCGGTACTGTGGTGGTGCCCGCCGGACAGGGACATGCCGTCTTTGGTCGCTGGGCCAGTGGTCAGGGGGTAAACCCACTGGCCGTATTAAACCCGGCGGTGAATGCTGACAGCGGTGGCCCCTCATTTGCCGGTGTTCTGGAGAGCATGGAAAAAAGCGGCCGATCGATTCAGCTGGCCTCCACTTCGGGAAGCCGGGTGAGCCTGGACCGCAAGATCGCCCTCAGCGTGCCCATCGAACAAATCGGGAAGAAACGCGGCCACCAAAAAGTCGGCCTGACCATGGACAGCTTTCCCCTGACCCTGCCGATCCCCGAGGGCTACGATCCCAAACGGGATCTCTACCCGCCCCACGACCATGACGGCTACCGCTGGGCCATGATTGTGGACATGGACCGCTGCATCGGCTGCAGCGCCTGCGTGGCGGCCTGCTATGCCGAGAACAACATCGGCATCGTCGGCGAGCAGCGCATTCAGGAGGGCCGGGAGATGGCCTGGCTGCAGATTCAGCGCTACCACGACACAGCCGACACCGCCCGGCTGACCTTTTTACCCATGATGTGCCAGCACTGCGACAATGCCCCCTGCGAGGCGGTCTGTCCGGTCTACGCCCCCCACCACAACAAGGAGGGACTCAACAACCAGATATACAACCGCTGCATCGGTACCCGCTATTGCGCCCAGAATTGTCCCTACAAGGTTCGGCGCTTCAACTGGTTCGACTGGCAGTGGCCCAAGCCGTTGGACATGCAGCTCAACCCCAATGTCACCGTACGCATCGCCGGCGTGATGGAAAAATGTTCGTTCTGCATCCAGCGCATCAAAACCGCCCATAACGTGGCCAAAAACGAAAAACGGGCCATTCGGGACGGCGAGGTGGTACCCGCCTGTGTCCAAACCTGCCCCACCAATGCACTGACTTTCGGCAGCCTCATGGACAAATCCAGTCGGGTGAGCCAACTATGCAAAGATCCGCGCGCCTATCAGGTCATGGGCTACCTGAATGTCAAGCCGGCGGTGATTTATCTGAAAAAGGTGACCCAGACCATTTGACACCGACGACTGGTGCGCAACGCGTTTCAACATCAGGAGATGATAGAAAAATCACAATAACCAAAACCCAAATCACTAATAAATCCCGATGAAACCAATCTGAAAATACCAATTTGGGCGCTGTTCACGATTTGGAAAGGTGGATGGGGAATGGATTTGAAATCTGGTGCTTGTGATGTGTTAATTCCGATTCATACGGAATAGGACAAAAGATGACGATGGAGCAGACACTCACCTATCGCAAAATCGATGACACGGTACTGGACACGCTCACACCGCCCCAGCGCAAATACTGGGCACTGGTGGCCCTGCTGTTTGCCGGCGTGCTCATGGGCGCCGGCTGCTGGCTCTACCAGATTATGGTTGGTATGGGGGTGGCCGGCCAGAACAATCCGGTCCATTGGGGTACCTACCTGATTAACTTCGTCTTCTGGGTGGGAATCGCCCACTCGGGCACCTTGATTTCGGCCATCTTGCACCTGTTTCGGGCGGGGTGGCGCAATCCCATCGCCCGGGCCGCCGAGACCATGACCGTCTTTGCCGTGTGCACTGCCGGCCTGTTCCCATTCATCCATCTGGGACGGGCCTGGATGGTTTATTACATGCTGCCCATTCCCAACCAGCGGACACTATGGCCCAATTTCCAGTCCCCCCTAATGTTCGACGTGGTGGCCATCAGCACCTACCTGACGGTCAGCAGCCTGTTCTGGTACACGGGCATGCTGCCGGACCTGGCCACCATCCGCGACCGAGCCCAGGGGACCCGGCGCAAGGTGTTTGCGATCCTTTCGCTGGGCTGGACGGGCGAATACGAAATCTGGCGCCACTATACCCGCGGCTACCTCTTTTTCGCCGCATTGGCCACCCCCTTGGTCATTTCGGTCCACAGCGTGGTCTCCTGGGATTTCGCCTTGAGCATCGTTCCCGGGTGGCACACCACCATTTTCGCCCCCTATTTCGTAGCCGGCGCCATCCATTCGGGCCTGGCCATGGTGCTCACGTTGATGATTCCCTTACGGATCATTTTTAATTACCGGGAGATCATCACCGACCGGGTCCTGGAAAGCGTGGCCAAGACCATCATCTTCACCGGCCTGATCGTGGGGTTCGCCTATGCCACGGAGATCTTTATTGCCTGGTACAGTCACAACCCGGTGGAGATGGAATCGTTTCACTGGCGCGCCGTGGGCGACTACGCCCTGGAATACTGGATCATGGTCTCGTGCAATGTGCTCATTCCACTGCTGCTATTCTTCAAAAAGGTGCGCACCAACATCAAGATGTTGTTTGTCATCTCCTTGATCGTCAACGTGGGCATGTGGTACGAGCGCTTCGTGATCATCATCGGTTCCGTGGCCCACGATTTCCTGCCCCACGCCTGGGGGCTGTACTCGCCGACCCTGATCGAATACGGTATCATGATCGGCAGCTTCTGCCTCTTCTTTTTCCTCTTTGTCCTGTTTATCAAACACATGCCGTCGGTCGCCATGACCGAAATGAAAGAAACCCTGCATGAAGGAGGGTCCCATGACGGCTGATACGGTTTCCATCATGGGGGTTTTTTCCAGCGAGCGCAGCGCTGCGTCGGCCATCGACAAATTGCGGGAAACCCCCTGGACCATCGAACGGGTGCACAGCCCCATCCCCAGCCACGAGATTGCCCACGCCCTGGAACCACCCAAAAGCCGGGTGGGCTGGTTTACCCTAACCGGGGGTATCCTTGGCTTTTTCACCGGGTTCCTGCTGGCGGCATTCACCTCACTGCGCTGGTCCCTGATTGTCAGCGGAAAACCGGTCGTGGCACTGGTACCCTGGTTGATCGTGGGTTTTGAATTCACGGTCTTGTTCGCCGTCTTTGGCAACGTGCTGGGCCTGATCTCCCAGGCGCGCCTGCCGCGCTTTGAAAGTCAGCCGCTTTACTACGAAGGCTTTTCCGGCGACCGATTCGGCGTGCTGGCCCGCTGCAGTGCCGACGACCAGGCGCAATTGTCCCGCTGGCTCGAAGACAACGGCGCCGAACTCCAATTCGATGACGGTGGAAGGTAACCATGTCCATGCAACTATCCATCAATCTCAAGCAACCGCCTCAGTTGAGTAAGATTTTCTACTCCCTGGCCGCTGCCGGCGCACTGATTTTCATCGCGGTTGCACTGGCCGGCAATCCGGCACGGGCCTGGCAAGCCTACCTCTTGAACTTTTTGTTCTTTTCGGCCATTGCCCAGGGCGCCGTGCTTTTCTCGGCGCTCATGCACACGGTAAAGGCTCGCTGGAGCGGGCCGCTGGCCGACGTAGCCGAATCGTTTGCCGCCTTTTTCCCGGTCTCACTGGTGCTTTTCGTGATCCTTTTTATCGGTCAGCAGCACGTCTTTCCCTGGCTGCATGAAGATCTGCACGGCAAGGAGGTGTGGCTCAACGTACCCTTCATGTTCGGGCGGGACTTGGTGGGACTGTGTTTGCTCTACGGCTTCGGACTGGCCTTTTTATACCACCGCCTCTACTTCACCCTGAAAGAACGCGGCGCTTCCGGACCCATCGCCCGCCGACTGCAGGCGCACTGGAACAAACGCCCACCGAACGAGGCACGCATGGCCGGGCGCATGACCGTTTTCGCCATATTGTATCTGCTGGCCTTTGCGCTGGTGCTCTCACTGGTGGGCTTCGACCTGGTCATGGCCACGGATCCGCACTGGTATTCAACTCTGTTTGGCGCATACTGTTTCGTCAAGTCGGTTTTTATCGGCTTTGGTGCCCTGATCATTCTCAGTTCGCTTTTGCACTTGAGCCGCCGCAACGGCTACACCGTTGCCGAGAACCAATTCCACGACATCGGCAAGCTTTTTTTCGCCTTCTGCCTGGTGTGGGCCGATTTTTTCTATGCCCAGTTTGTGGTTATCTGGTATGGCAACATCTCCGAGGAGACCGCCTACATCATCGAGCGCACCATGGCGGCGCCCTGGAATGTGCTGGCCTGGATCGTTTTCTTTGGCTGTTTTTTGGCCCCGTTTCTGATCCTGCTCAACCGGCGGATCAAAACCATGCCCAAGGCCATGACGGTGATCTGTTCTGCAGTCATCGCCGGCATCTGGCTGGAACACTACCTGCTCCTTGGACCGTCATTTCACCATCA
>JASFFF010000289.1:0-5331 GCA_050124445.1 Desulfosarcina sp. | reverse complement strand
GTCCCAAAAGCAAGGTGTTCCATGGCACTTAGTAAAGAGACTGAAAAGATTTTAATGCAATTCTTCAAATCTAAAGAGCTTTGCGAGACCCTGTTTCTGGAAAGCCATATTGGCTTTGTTATTGGACGTCGAGGGACAGGACAATTGTTGGTTGTAAACACGGCATTCGCTGAAATGACAGGCTATTCACGGAAAGAACTACTCGACCTGCGTTACAAAGATCTTGTTCCTGAGGAGTCGATTAAGTGGATTCAAGAGGTGATCGTTGCCAAGTTAGAAAATGAGAATGCGTCTGATATATTTGAGCATCGAATTATTCAAAAGGCCGGAGGTCAAAAGTGGCTACAAAGTCGTATTTACTAACTGGAGGATAATCTCGCTTTAGTTAAGCACATCGATATTACAGCAGCAAAGGTCACTGAAGCTGAGTTAACCCGCGCTTTAAATCTTCAAAAGAAACAACTTCCGAAATCTGTATCAGGTACCGAACGTGCCATAGCTCGACTGGTTGCGGCCGGTATGTCCAGCAAGGAGATTGCAGATCACGTTAATCTTGCACCACGCACAATAGATAACCACCGATGCAATTTACGGAGAAAGCTTGATGTCAGGAATACTTATGCATTAAGAGACACACTACAGTCCTACTGGATTTAATCTCCAGCATGTCAAAACGTATCGTTTATTAGCACCATGACCCCGTACCTGCGATCCCTCTCCAACGTATCACCAATCATCCCCTATTACAGATAGCCACAATCCGTGAAGCGGAAACAGGCTTCGGCGCCGATACAAGTTACAATACCATATCTCAACTTTAACTCGATTTCAGATAGATTGAGATAATTCCAGGTCACATAAATTTTCAGATACCATCTCACTTGGATGTCTGGTCAAGCGAATTAACTTTTCAATTTCACCTGTCCACCCGCTCCTTCAATTCCTTCCCTGGTTTAAAAAATGGCAGCTTCTTCGGAGCGATCTTAACCCGTTCACCTGTTTTTGGGTTTCGTCCGGTATATGATCCATATTCCCTGACATGAAATGAGCATAATCCCCTGATCTCGACCCGCCCACCTTTGGCAAGCTCTTCGGCCATTTCATTGAATAAAATATCCACAACGGTGGCAGCTTCTGATTTGGACAAGTCGGTGACGTCTTTCAATGCCTGGATCAACTCAAACTTGTTCATGCGTTCGGCGCTCCTGATACTTTATCTGCGTGGGAAATTGAGAGGGGGGATATTGAGTAGGATAGACCTTATGTGGGAATTAAGTCAAGATAGTGATTGATTTCAGAGAGATGAAGCTATTGGTTGTTTTTACTTTTTAGTTTTCTTTTCCCACCGCTTCAATGATTCATCAATCAGTCGGCGCACAGCCTCAGACCTGGCGGGGATACGGTTGGAGTAACGGTAATCCTCAATTCGTTCCAGCAGCTCATCATCGAGGGTCAGTAGAATTTGCGGCTTTCTGGTTGGCATACCCTTACATACAACGAACCAGCAGAATAAATCAACATGTATATTGACATAAATATGAATATAAAGTATAGGTTATATAACATTATAAATACAAACCATAGCCCGTGATAGACAACCGGAGCCGAAAACCGGATTCCCTGTCCGGCTTCACGGGTTAAACTCAGGGAGTAAGTGAGGGGCTTTTATGGCATGTGTATCAAAGAGAAGGGGCCACTGAAGGTCAACCGCATAACGACAGCCAATGTAGAGGAGTTCATCGCCAACCGGCAAAAAGAAGGGATGCACATTCTGACTCTGCGTAAGATTCTGGTAACCCTTGGGCAAATCCTTGTCTATGCTGTCCGGCACCGATACATTGACTATAATCCATTGCGTGACGCTGAACGCCCGAGAGGCAAGGGAACCAAACAGAAAAACAAAATCAAGATTCTAACACCCGAACAGATAGCCACATTGATAGATGCCGTTGACAATCAGAAATACAGAACCCTGATCCGGCTGGCAATCATGAGCGGAGCGCGTCAGGGTGAACTGTTGGGGTTGAAGTGGTCGGACGTGGATTGGAAAAACAACCAGATCCATATCCAGCGGACATTCAATAAAGGCTGTTTCTATACGACCAAAACCCAGACCAGCAACAGACGGATTGATTTAGGGCCAGCCATGATGACAGAATTGAAGCGCTGGCGGTTGGCTTGTCCCAAGAATCGGTTGCAACTGGTATTCCCGAATGAATCCGGCAAACCGATGAACTACAGCAACGCGGTGAACCGGTATTTCAAGCCCGCACTGAAAAAGGCGAGACTGCCACTGATGCGCTGGCACGATTTGAGGCACACCTTTGCCTCTTTGCTTATACACCAGGGCGAGAACATCAAATACATTCAATCTCAGCTTGGCCACTCGTCGCCCACGGTGACATTGAACGTCTACGCCCATCTGATGAATCCGATCAATCAGGAGTCGGCTCGAAGGCTCGAAAACACCATTTTTTCGGCAAATGGTAGCAAAACAGTAGCAGGCGGCTAAAAAATTTAACAGCATGTCCCCATGAACGCCTACCAAACAACAATTCACACGCCCATGTGCCGCCAAACAACCATAAAAAAAGGATTTACATGACCATATGCATGCAAATCCTTAGTAAATCTGGTGGGCGATACAGGATTTGAACCTGTGACTTCCACCGTGTGAAGGTGGCACTCTCCCGCTGAGTTAATCGCCCAGAAAGTGACCCTACATATAGAGGTGTGCAGTATTTGAAGTCAAGGGTTTTTTCTTTCGACGATGAACCAGGGATTAAGCAGATCTTCCTTGTTGTAGGTCAGGTCACGACCGTTATCATGGCGAACCACCCGGGCACCGCTGGCCACGGCAATGGCCTGGCCGGCGGCCGTATCCCACTCCATGGTAGGCCCCAAGCGAGGGTATACGTCGGCGGCGCCTTCGGCCACGCGGCAGATCTTCAAGGAACTGCCCGCAGAGATGAAATCCACGCTACCGTATCTTTGGCGCATGGTTTCCACAAAAGCCTCGAGTGCCGGTGTGGCGTGGGAGCGACTGCCCATGATCGTATAAGGGCGGTTTGGATCCCGTGCCACCGGCATTCGATCGGCTCTTCGCACGAGCTGTTCAAGGTCGTCGATTGCTTTTGTATTATCCGCCCCTTCATATAACCGGCGGGTGGCCGCAATTTTGAAGGCACCGTGTTCACGGTCAGCGAAATAGAGCGTGTCGACCACCGGTACAAAAACGACCCCCATGGTAGGATCGCCTGCTTCACAAAGGGCAATATTCACGGTGAACTCTCCGTTACGCTTGATAAATTCCTTGGTTCCGTCAAGTGGGTCGACGATCCACATGCGCGACCACTGGCCGCGCTCTGCGAAGGGGATGGTTCGCCCTTCCTCGCTGAGCACCGGCAGGCCAGTATCACCAATGCCGGCCACGATAATGTCATGGGAGCGGCGATCGGCCAGCGTGAGTGGGGAGTCGTCGGCTTTCTTATCGATGGCGATGTCCGGCGAATCATATACTTCCAAGATTGCTTTGCCGGCGGCCAGTGCACTATTGATGCTGCTGAGCAGCCATTCGGATCGGTTTTCCATGAGCGTTGATTCCTTCATTTGTGTGTTTGGCGTGTAGGGTCGGGCCCTATGGCATACAGGCGAACTGCAGATGCCACGCCTTTCAAAGATGCCGAGAAGACACGCTGAACCGTGACTACCGGTTCAATCGTGGTGTAGACTGGTTCTGCAACTACCACTTCACCGGCCTTGGATTGTCCCTGGATGCGCTGGGTGAAATTAACCACTGAGCCGACAATACCATACTTTTTGCGTGTTTCCGACCCGATATTGCCTACCACTACCCGTCCGCAGTTGACCCCGACGCCCATCTCTATTGTCGGCAGTTTACATTGCGCCATCTGGCGGTTGAGAAGATACATGGCACCTTGCATGTCGAAGGCGCATTGCACGCAGCGTGCTATCGTGTCTTTGAGGGAATCGTCCACGGGCTCGAAAAATGCGAGAAGGCCGTCGCCCACGAAATCAACGATGATGCCTTTATGGATCCCTACCAACGGGATGATGGTCGAAAAATAGCGGTTGAGCACATTGATGATATCTACCGGTGGAAAAGCGTTTCATCAATTCTAAAGGTTCAGACAATTGCATGTCGATCTCATGGGATGCCTGCTCAAGCTGCAGCATGACACTTTTATGCCACTGATCGAGTATGACGTTACGGGCATAGATAAACCCGAATGTTCCCACAGTCAGCAGGATTATTACCACTGGCGTTATCAGTAAGACGGTCAAACGTGAATGCAGGGTTTTGAAAGGATAGAATCTCATGTGTAGTAGCTTTCCATGACCGATTGCCTCATTTTTTGCATGTTGATGGCCCCTTGCTGGCAGCCGGTGGCACAGACCCCGCAGCCAGTGCATCGATTGGTATCGATGCAGGCTGGCTCCGGGGTTCTTTCGTTATCCTTTTTTCGCTGAGCAATTTGATCGTATTGAGATGCTTGGCTATATACGCATCTAGCTCCCACCGGTTCAAGCGGGCCTTGATAATCGATTTTGATTGGTATTGCCGATGATCAATGCGGGTATATCCGGCTTCACTTTTAGCACGATTCCGTATAAGATGTCACATCTACTGGATGCGTGCGGATCATTCGGCTTAAAAGCAAGCCCATGATCCGAAGTTGATATCACCGCCAAGGTGGCATTATATGCCACACACGACATCCAGAAACCAAATTCTCGTTCGACCCAACCTATCCGGAGCAAAATTGGTGGCAGGTTTCTCAACCATGCCATTTACCCGGATTCTTATCTGCAGAGTGGATTCAACCGGGTATGAGAGAAGAAGATGCATGAAATCATAGCCGCTCAATCGGCAGACCACATTCAAATCATCGGCAACCTGTTTCGCGAATACGAACAATTTCTTCAAGTGGATCTTTGCTTTCAACAATTCGAGGAGGAATTGGCCGGCTTGCCCGGCAAGTATGTAGCCCCGCAGGGTGCCATGCTGCTGGCCATGGTTGATGGACAGGCGGCAGGTTGCGTCGCCATGCGTCCGTTGGCGGATGGGGTGTGTGAAATGAAGCGGTTGTTCGTTCGGCCTGCTTTTCTCGGCCGGGGGCTGGGTCAGAAACTGGCCATGACCATTATCGCTGAGGCCAGGACCGCCGGGTATACCCGGATGTGTTTGGATACCCTCGAAAGGCTCAGACCGGCATTGGCCTTGTATCGCCGTCTTGGATTCATTGAACGGTCGGCCTACTACGAGAACCCCCTTCCTGGCGTGGTCTATCTCGAGTTAGTGCTGTAGTC
>JASFFF010000288.1:0-5336 GCA_050124445.1 Desulfosarcina sp. | reverse complement strand
CACCGGTAATTGATACTCCTGGCTTTTTTTGTTGTAGCGGTTGATGATCATCAGCATGTTGATGGCCATGCCACAAGCCCGAGCCACGCTGTACCAGCCACTGGGCGTATCCTCACGTTCGACGATGGTCAGAATGATGGCATCGCCCTCGATGAACACTTTCTGGGCGTCGTACTCGGAGAGAATCTCTGTAATGGGGTCAAAGAAATTGAGACTAAAATAAGAAGCAGGATTCAGCCCCCGCTCATTCATTTGGTGAGTAATATCGGTCGACCCGCGCAGGTCGGCTTTGATGATGGTGTGGTTAATGATGGGCTTTTCACCCATCTCCTGTTCGTGAGGTAGTAAAAACTCATATAGGGTGTTGTTGGCTTTGGAGAGCGCCAGGATTTTTTTATCGGTGACCAAATTGATTCGCTCCGCGGCTTCCCGGTAAACGTTATAGCAGCAAAAATCACGATGATAGCGGCAAAACGCCCTCAAAAAGCGAACCAGATAGCCTCTTTTGCGCCGGTTGCCCATGCGTTCCATCTGCACAACCTTACGATTGAGCGGCCACGTGCGAAATGTCTTTCCATAGAGCTTTTTCAACCGCTTGAGTCGATTTCTCACCAGCTTTCGACTTTTTGGGTTTATCAAGTATTGGAGGACTTGTTGAGGGACAAGAGGCGGGCAGTAATCGCGATAGAGCGATTGCATCTCATAGGCAGCAGCAATCCTCTCCATAAGGCCCGTGCGTGAGAACTGCTGAAAAAAATAGTTCATCAACACTCGTTGGTGCTTCATCCGAGCCCGAAAGTTACGCAGGATCTCCCTGTTGGCCTTTTCTCGTTTTAATGATCGATATTGTTGTTTGGCCAGGTTCTTATTAAGCAATAAATCGATATTTTCCGGGCGCCTGACCCACCCGTCAAGGCGTTCCAGCTTAAACGTATTGGCTTCATCTTTATTGGGCAGTTCAGCTGCCAGTATCTCGCGACGCCTGCGGTCCAGCGACCAGCTAATAGCAGCCGTGTCTTCCATTTCTAGAAAAGCGAAGATACTGCGCATCAAGCTGAGCAACAGTTCATAGCGGTCTGGGTCCTCGACGCGCCGGCCCAGACAAATGTCGTACTCTTCGATCATGAAGTGGTCGTTGGAAGGATTGTCCCTGTGGACGATTGGATTGGCAAGCAAGTCGAAAAGAAATGGCAGGTCCTGTCCGAATACTGCTTCCCGCATTTCCCTGATTTCGGCTTCCCGAATTTCACGGAAATATCCGCATAGCTCCAGTCCTACTTTCTGCTGCGCATCTTCTCGAATCTGGAGGACATGGGCCAGGTTGTCTTTGAGCTTAAGGGACTCTTTATGATCGTCGTGGTGGGCCAGGTCCGATTGACGGATGACACTCTTGCAGTGTCCGATTAAAACATCATACTGCTTACGAATCTCATCGTGAACCATGCTCAGTATGGCGATCTGGGCGAGAAAATCGACCTGCATCTCTTTGGCGGCCCGGGCTTTGTCCACCGCATCACTCATGATTTGGCCGTACAAATGGCGATAGTTCTCTTGCTCCTTCAACAATGCGCTCTGTCGCTTTTTCTCAGGTCGTGTCCAAACTCCGGTTTCACGTTCGATGAGCAGCGCAGCCAGCTTGGCCGTAGCATTGCAAAAGGAGGGACTCAAGCGGACATCGCAGCGGATATTATCAACTCCCAGAACCAGTCTATCCAGCGAGAAATCGGTAGAATAGGACTCCATGGGGAAATGTTTGAGTCCGGGCATTCTGGGTTGGTATTTGAAGAAATCGAGCATCCCCGCACATTCCATCCGCTGTTGACAAAGGAGAAGGGCAGCATCAATCCTTTGTTCCCTTTATCATTTGGGGCTTGTGGTGTCCATAAAATAAACCTGTCTAACTAAGCCGGTCGTGTGGAGCGGTGTCGGGTATCTGTAGTTTTTCAATCTCCGAGAGCGGCGCCCTTTGGATGCAATTGCTGGGAAGAATTCCAGGCCGCCTCAAGCCGGGTCTGGACAAGCGGTCGGTCAGTCGCTACACTCAAATTACACACAACCGTACGACAGGCCCACACAACCATCATCACATCAGGGGTATACCCATGACGACCCTACTTATTGTCAATGCATTAACGGTAAACGAAGGCCAATCTACCCATCAAGACCTGTTGATTCACAATGGCCGCATCGACGCCATCGGGAAAGGGTTATCCGTCCGTAAGGCAGATCGGGTAATCGACGCCGGCGGCCGAGCGCTGTTGCCCGGAATGATCGACGATCAAGTCCATTTTCGTGAACCGGGCCTGACCCACAAAGGAGATATCGGCTCGGAATCCTACGCAGCCGTTGCCGGGGGGGTCACCAGCTACATGGAAATGCCAAACACCTCGCCGCCCACGACGACCCTGGAACTTCTGGAGGAAAAACACCGTATCGCCGGCCAGGCCTCGTTTGCCAACTATAGCTTTTATTTAGGCGGTGCAAACGATAACGTTGAAGCGATCAAAATGCTTGATCCGAAACAATCTTGCGGGGTTAAAGTATTTATGGGTGCCTCGACCGGGAACATGCTGGTGGATGATCCAGAGGCGTTGGAACAGATCTTCACCCATAGTCCGGTGATTGTAGCCACCCATTGTGAAGACAGCCCCACCATCGATGAAAACACCCGCCGGTTTCAGGCCATTCATGGTGAAGACATACCCATGGTGCTGCATCCGGCCATTCGCAGCGAAGCGGCGTGTTACCGATCGACGGCCCTGGCGGTCAGCCTGGCTGAAAGGTGCAACACCCGGTTGCACGTTTTACATCTGAGCACAGCCAAGGAACTGGAGCTGTTCTCATCCGCGCCATTGGGTGAAAAACGAATTACGGCAGAGGCGTGTGTCCATCATCTGTTATTCTCGGGAACCGACTATGGCACCAAAGGGACCCTGATCAAGTGCAACCCGGCCATTAAAACGGAAGTGGATCGAGAACATCTCCTGGCAGCCCTGCAGACCGGAACCATCGATGTGGTTGGAACCGATCATGCACCCCACACCCTGGTCGAAAAGCGACAATCTTATATCAAGGCACCATCCGGTCTGCCGTTGGTGCAGCATGCCCTGGTTTGCCTGTTGGAACACGTTCACGATGGCACATTGACTTTGGAACAGGTGGCCGAAAAGACCGCCCATGCCCCGGCACACCTTTTCGATATCAAGGAACGAGGATATCTGCGGGAAGGCTACTGGGCGGATTTGGTGTTGGTGGATCTCAACCAAACCACTCGGGTCGATGACCAGCCGGTTCATTATCGGTGCGGTTGGACACCCTTTGCCGGCCGCACTTTCCGTTCGACCGTTTTTGCTACCGTGGTCTCCGGGCACCTGGCTTTTATCGACGGAAAGATCGATCCAACACCTGCGGGCATGCGGCTGGCGTTCGACCGCTGAACGATGGTGTTGAAAAACATTGCATCTCTGCCAAGATCAAGGCAAGCGATCATTTCGACCCCAGGCAGACGTGGAGCATGCCGAGGATTGACATGTGCGTCCAGCGCCGATACTGGTTGAAATGGTGCGTTTTTATGAGATGAAGGGCAGCACCCCATGCTCTCTTAAGATGTTCACCCCAATGGCCAGCAAGACGATGCCCCCTGTCAACTGCGCCCAACGACTCAACTGGGGCAAGCCGCCGATCATTTTACCCAGATGTATGCCAACCGTCGTAAACGCACCGGCCACCACTCCGATAATGAGGGCCGACGTCCAGATGGACACGCTGATCATCGAAAGACTCAATCCCACCGCGAGGGCATCGATGCTCGTGGCCACGGATAACATTACCATGGTCATGCCTTTGGTTGGATCCTTGACGTCCGGGCTCTTTTCCTCCTCCTTGATGGCTGAACGAAGCATCCCCTGGGCCACAAAAACCAATAGGCCAAAAGCGATCCAATGGTCATAAGTTTCAATATGACGCCTAACGGTCAAACCAGCACTCCATCCCAAGATCGGCATCATGGCCTGGAAGAGACCAAAGTGCCAGGCCAGTCGGAACGTCTGCCTGGCACTAACGGATTTTAAGGCCACACCTGATGCGACAGATACGGCAAATGCATCCATGGCCAAAGCAACGGCTATTAGGAAAATGTTGATCAATTGCACGGTTTGCCCTTTTTAAATGACCGATAGCCGCACATTATTGGGGGCTTGTAACCGTCCAGCTTTCGGGGATTACCAGCATTTTTCCGCTATGGGATAGCTGCCCAGCAATTTCACAAAAACAGCATGCAGGGTCAGCTCTCCGATGGCGGACTTGACGGCATCAGAGTCGATCCCCGCCTCGAATGCCGCATAGAAGACGTATTCCCACGGGTTTTCTGGAATGGGCCGTGATTCCAGCTTGGTAAGATTAAGACTGTACTTCTGAAAGATCTGTAGACAATCCACCAAGGCTCCGGGATAGTGACGGGTCTTGAATGCTACCGTAGTTTTGCCGGTCACATGATCTTCAGGAACATTCTCCTTCTTTGCGATCACAAAGAAGCGGGTGGTATTGGTGCTGTTGGTCTGTATATCTCTTTCGAGGATCTCCATATCGTAAATCTCTGCGCATAGCTCGGAAGCGATGGCGGCCCGATCTAAACGATCGCCGGATGCCACCGCCTGTGCAGCTCCAGCCGTATCGTAGGTGGGAACCATGCGTATTTTCTTCGATTTCAGATAGGCTTTACACTGCTTGAGAGCGTGAGGATGAGACAATGCCTCCTGAATACTTTCGATCTGCGCACCCTTTTTGGCCAACAAGGTGTGCCGAATGGGCAGATAGACTTCGGCAATGACAAAAACCTCATTGGCAAAGAGAAGATCGTAGTTCTCAACAACGGTGCCGGCAATGGTATTCTCGACCGGAATGAAGCCATGGGTCGCCGCCCCGTTGTTGACCAGATCGAACACATCATCGAAAGCGTCACAACCAATCGTTTCCACCGCTTTGCCAAAATGTTCATGCAGGGCCATCTCACTGTAGGCGCCCCGTGTTCCCTGAAATGCTACTTTCATTATCCGAGCCTTTCATGTATGGCGGTCATTGCATCGATGAAGTCCTGGCGTTTTTGTTTGGCAAACGGATTGTAGGCGTGCATATCCTCAAAAAGCTGCATGGTGTCATGGCTGACCACACCTAAAATGTGCATGAGCCGTTTGTAGCCTTCCGTGTCGATATCTAAGCTCCGGGCGCCAAAAGCCGACAAGGATCGGCCGATGAAATGGGTCAGGGCAAGACTGACGGCAATCTTCTCGTCATGTTCCTGAGCGCTGGCCCTGATCACTACCAGGCCCTGACCTTCC
>JASFFF010000287.1:0-5364 GCA_050124445.1 Desulfosarcina sp. | reverse complement strand
TGGCTGTTCCGTCACCCTGCGCAGGGATGCGGAACACCTCACCGGCGTGCTGAATGTAACTGCCTCGGGCACCGACTTTCAACACGGCGATGTCTGTGTCCCGCGCCAATCGATCCAGCGCCTGGGCTTCGTCTTGAATACCTGTATAGGCCAGGGCTTCATCCTCATTGGCGATGAGAATGTCCACATACTGGACGATCAGATCGTCCAACACGCTTTTGGCCTGCCGGACCACGGTGAAACTGGCCAGATCCAGAGAGATCAGCGCACCGGCAGTCTTAGCAGCCATCAGCGCGGCCGTCATTAGGTCGGGATTGAACAGCAGATAGCCTTCCATGTGAACCACGGCAGTGTCGGCGAAACAGTGTGGCGTGATCTCTTGCGGCTGCGTGTCAGCCGATGCTCCCAGGTAGGTGATCATCGTGCGCTGGGCATCGGGGGTAACGATCGATAGCACGCGACCGGTAGGCAGTGACGATGTCAGCAACCTGGGCTCCACACCCCGATGCGCCAGGGCATTGTCAAAAACGCGTCCAAGTTCGTCGCGACCCCGCTTGCCGACAAATCGAGCAAGTCCACCCAGCTGTGCGACACCAACGGCCGTGTTGCAGGCGGATCCTCCCGGGACTTCAATGGGTCTGGTAGACAACTGGGCCACAATTTCTTCCAGATCCGACATGTCCACAAGGGTCATCCCCCCCTTGTGGATGCCGATACGGCGAACAAACTCATCGCTTTCGTGCACCATCAAGTCCACAAGGGCCGACCCGAGTCCTGCGATTCGTGTGCTTTTTTGTTGTCGTTTCAATCAGACTCCCGGAGGTCCCGGCCGCTACCAGACCAGCGAGCGATGAATCCAGCCTTGATCCCCATCGGCGTGGATCACATGAATCCATTTTCCGCTTTCTTTCAGCACCCTAAAAGGCACGCCTTTATCTACGGTAAACCGAATTTCGTTCTTCAATCCCGGCCCCGAACGAACATTGCACTTGTCGTTTTTTACAACCACCGCAGGCGTTTCAGCGAGAAGGGAGCTGTGAATCCAACCACGATCGCCCTCGAAATCTTCAAACAAATACCAACGTCCCTGTTTCTGGACCACCTGTATCGGATGATATTTTTCTATCTGCCAGATGACTGGGTCGCTGGTGTTCGGACCTGAACGAATATTGGCGATATTGGCTTTGACACTTAATCGTTCCGCCCAGACGGCGTCTACACCGCACAAAGCCGAAAACAACATACATGCAACCGCCAGTAGAGCGGCTTGTTTCACAATTGAAAAGTCGTCACGGCGCATTGTTTTGCCCATCACTCCTCGCGAAAGGTGGCTCCCCGGCAAACAGGTCCGGAACCATTACCGCTTTTTGGCTTTGACCTGAACCATGAGCTTGCGGGCCAAGCCCCTGCCGAGTACGATCCGCTTATAGTCAACACCGATGACAAGTTGCCCTTGGCCCGAATTGGTTATCACGTCGACCTCATCACCCTTGCGCAGTCCCATGGCCATCAGGCGCGCACGCGCTGTGGGTCCCCCGTCCAGACGGACAATCACCAAGCGCTCACCTCCCGGTGCATCTGAAAGCGGCAGCAGTTCGCGCCGTTGGCACATGCATTGCGCGCAGATGCCATACATTTCCATCTTATGCTGGAGCAAATGGAAGCCATGGCGTTTGGCCGCTTGGATCTGAAGCGCTTCAAGTTGGGGATCTTCAAACTCGACAATTTTACCGCATGTGGTACATACCATATGGTCATGGTGCTGGCCCAGATGCAAATGTTCATAAAGGACTTCGCCATTGTCGAACTGCTGCTTGCTGGCAAAGCCATACTGACACATCAATTTCAACGTGTCACGGACAAATGCCGGCTCGAGCCGACACCCCATATCCTTGAGCCGGATAACCATCTGATCCGATGACACATGTCCCTCGGTCTGCATGAAGGCTTCCATGACGGCGAAGCGATCTTCAAAATCTGTGATGTGATCCTGCTTGAAAAGCTCGCAGAACTGATCTTTTTCCCGCTTGTGAAGTGTCTGTGGCATGGGGTGACCTGAAAAGATTAGCAATTGGGGCGGTGTCGCATCATGCCTTCATGCCGGTCCGGGTATGGTATAGGTGGTGCAAGACCCTGAACTGCATGAGCGTGTTTGGGCGCTTGCACCGGATGGGGCGTTTTTTCCAGTGCCACCGCCGGCAACTGCATGATTGGTGGTGGACAGTATTCGTTCCAGGTTGCCGGAGCCGCATTTGGAACAGGCCATTTCCACCTCTTCCCGTTTGCTCATCACCAGTATTTCCAGGTATTCGTCACAGTCCAGGCATTTGAATTCGAATATGGGCATGTCGTTCTCCTTAAAAAATTGCCTAAAAATTGACCACTATCGGTTGATTGTCAAGCGCGTCGTGTCCTATCCCGAACGGGTTCGAAAAGATCGCCATGTATGTATGAGCATGAGGACGGGCAATGCGCGTATTGCGGATTGACCGTCGCGCCGCTGGTCGCTATGGGGTACCGTGAGGTGATTTCAATGGGTTCGCCTGTCAGGCCATCATTGACCGTGCGTGCTCCAGGGCTGCGGGCGTAATTGACTCGCCTCCCAACATGCGAGCGATCTCTTGGATTCGTTCCTCCTGAGTCATGGGCCGAATGGCCGTCGTCGTCCGGCCGTTTTGAACCCGTTTCTGTATATATAGATGATGGCGGCCGAAACGGGCGATCTGAGGCAAATGGGTAATACAGATGAGCTGATGTTTTTTGGAAAGGGCACTCAGTTTCTTTCCCACGACTTCGGCTGCAGCACCGCCGATTCCAGCATCCACTTCGTCGAAAATCACCGTTCCCACGGCATCGGTCTCTGCCAGGATCGCCTTCAGAGCCAGCACCAAGCGGGAGAGCTCTCCTCCCGAGGCAATCGCGGATAACGGTTTTAACGATTCTCCCACATTGGGGGCAATCATAAATACCGCCTGGTCGATTCCAATTGCCGACAGCTGGCTGCCGTCTGCACATAGCCAAGGGGATAACCGTTTGGCGCAGGGCGCTCGGGAGAATTGAACACGGAATCGGGTACCGGTCATCATCAGTTTATTCAACTCTTTTTCAATCGATTCGGCAAACCCGATGGCCACGCGTTTTCGTTTCTCGGACAGCGTTCGGGACCGGTCCGCCAATTGGCCATGAAGCGTTTTCAAGGTCGTCTTGACATGATCGATTTCTTCATCGATGTTGGCAATGGATGTCAGCTCAGCTTCGATCGCTTTTTGCTGTTGGAAAAGTGCCTCCAGCGATCCCCCGTATTTGCGCTTCAGCCGGTTGATTCGGTCCAATCGGTTTTCCACCTCATCCAGTCGATCCGATTCGGCGTCCAAGGACCGAAGGTAAGATCGTAAGGTGTTGGTCACGTCTTCCAAGCCGAACAGATGATCGGCAACCCCTTGTATCGCGGCAGTCAATCCATGGTCCAATTTGCCTGCCTTCTCAAGATTCTTATGCACCTCCCCCAACTGTTCCAATATGGCGCCATCGGCACCATAAAGTGTCTCGATGGCCGAAAAAACGGATTGATGCAAAAACTCCGCATGCTTGAGACGCTGGCGTTCTTTCTCCAAGGCGTCGTCCTCACCCGGTTTAATTTCGGCATCGGCTATGTCGGCAGCTTGATAGCGAAGCAGGTCCATCTCCTTTACCCGGTTCTCCTTTTTTTCGATGAGGGTATCGAGGGTCTGGCTCAGCGGGACCACTTGTGCATACCAATCCGCCACCTGTTCAGCCAGAGGCGACAATCCGCCGAAGCGATCAAGGATAGCCAGATGGGTCTCTTCGTTTAATAGGCGTTGATTGGCATGTTGGCCGGAAATACTGGCCAGATTGACGGTGATTGAAGCCAGCATCTGAATGGTGGCCATGCGGTCGTTAACGTATATGCGATGGCGGTTGTTCTTTGCAATCACACGGCGCACCAGCAGTCCGTCTTGGGGCTCATAGCCATTTTCAGCCATGATCGCTGCGGCCAAGGATGTTTGGGGAACATCGAAAAAGGCAGACAATTCGGCGGACTCGCAGCCATCCCGAATCATCTTCACATTGGCGCGAGCGCCCAGCAGCAGATTCACCGCATTGATAATGATCGATTTGCCGGCACCGGTTTCACCGCTCAAAATGGTCAGGCCCGCTTCGAAGCGGATATTCAGATCATCGATAATGGCAAAATTTTTTATCAACAATTCTTTAAGCATGCTGAACGTCCCGTTCCCATTGCAGCCAACAATGGCCAAATGGGTCGCTGCCATAATAAGAAAGGCGACTGGGGGAATCAAGCTTTATCGTTTGGGTGTTCATCATTCGAAGTGGACATGATACACGCGGGGGGCAGGCGATTGGCTAATCCGGGGTCGGTTTTTTCGGGTTGAAGTTTGACAATCAAGTGCTATACTCCCTCTATGGTGGTGGAATTCTCATCTTGATGCTCCGACAGCGACTGCCGTTATTAGTTTGTGTATGTCTAATCTGAACGCTTCCATCACTTTTGAATCAGGTCAATATCGAAAACGTAGGTACGGGTTGTATCGCCTGCCGTTCGTATCAGCGATCCCGCCAGTCCCTTGCAAAGGCAGGTCCGGCGGTCAACTGTAAATCTCTCAGCGCTATTTGGCTGTTGCCTGACGGGCAATGGCGATCGTCTTAAGCCAGAAACACCATCTCCTGCACCGGTCAATAAACATTTAGGGGGACACCATGGTAAAGAAAAACACATCGGCGCTTCACCAACATCTGGTCGAGGTCAAGGAGGGAAAACGTTGTTTCGAAAACGCCTTTCAGGGTGTGGCCCGAATGGTACTGGAGAGCGACATTGAGAAGGTCGTGGTCAACGGCAAGACCACTTACGATTTCAGCATCTTCAGAACCGGTAAAAAACACATTATTGGCATGTATGACGAAATCAACAGCTTTGTCTCCTACGTCAAAGATGCAGCGGAAAACGGTTCTTCTAAGGAAATGGCCTTTGTACTGGTCGGTGAACCGGGCAATGGCAAGACCTTTTTAGTCGACTATGTTTGCAACAAATACAGAGAATTTCTGTCTGCCGAACCCAATCGCAAGTATTCTTTCCGATTTACCGGTCTGGACAAGATCGGCGGGTACGGAAAGATCACCACCATTGAATCCCAGACCTATGAAGACCCCATGATACTGGGAATGAACGTTGCCGACAATCCGGATGAAAATCGTGATTTTTTGTCCAAGGAGATCGGCTTCTCGGATAATGAAATCGAAACCCTGTGGGTCGATTACCGCCCGCTGGGGGCATGCAGTGCGTTCATTTGGAACGACATCCGAAACCACACCAACGGCGATTTG
>JASFFF010000286.1:0-5380 GCA_050124445.1 Desulfosarcina sp. | reverse complement strand
CACGAGCAGGATACCATAAGTAGGCGCAACGCCAATCAGGCTCATCGGAATGGCGGTCAAGGCCGGGGCCAAAATGATCAACCAGCGCACACTGGAACGGTCCGCCAAACGACCAATCCATGGATTGATCAACGCCGGTAGCTGCATCGCCGTGGAAAGCAGGCCGGCCTGGGTAAGGGTCATGGAGAGCTTCTCGATCAGCAGCGGCAGCAGGGGGGCCAGAAAGCTGGAATAGACGTCGTGAACAAAATGACCCATGGATACGGCGATGACGCCCGGCAGGTTGAAACGCCCGCTAAGCAGGTCTGACTGGCGGGTCGTCGGTTTTGTCGCCGATTGCGAAGTCAAATGGTTGTCTTTGGCTTTAAAACGGTTATAGTAATAGCTTTAACGCTCGCTCACCAACGAGGACACGCACATATGTATCTTGCCCGTTTGGCAGAAAAAAATCGCCGCCGCTTTGTAATTCGGCAATCTTATGCCGATGGCGACTGCTATCGCAGCCGGGATCTGTTTGATCTGGGAGATGATCCATCGCGATACATCATCTATCCCGGAGGAAACGGGTTCTACATCGATATGGTCGTGGAAGAAGCCATCGCCGAACGGGGCGTTGTGGTCTCCCAGGACGATCTGGAGCCGATATTCATGCCGTTTTTAAAATCCCGCATCCGTCGGGTAATTGACGGATTCGATCGAAAAGAGCGCCATAAACCGCTTTGTCAGACATGTTGCCCCGCAGACACGGTGCACTTATTTGACCGCTACCGATTGCACTTTCTAAAGCTGGGGCGGGTGGATCAAAGGGATCTGCTGCGCACGCCGGATCGCTTCTATGCCGGCCTGTCCCTCAAGTCACGAGATGAGATCGAGTATGATTTCATTGCTGCAGAACGCATCCTCAAACCCCATGAACTGGCCCATTATACATTTCAGATCTTCGATCTGCAACGCACCTTCGATGTGCATTATGCGCGCAGTCATCCTGAGGGACTCGACCGTGAGCGCATGGACCGTTTCTTCATCGAGCAATTGTGCGATCTCAATCGAGATAAATCCTTTTGGATGGGTGAAAAGGTGGTATCAAACCTGCAGCCGCACCTAACACGCTATGCCATCATGTATTTTGACAGCGCCTTCCCTTTACGCGATCCATTTGGGGATTTCCTGAGGGATTTTATGAACCGGCATCGGATCCATCGGCCGCCGGAGAGCGTTCAGGTCAGCCTTAAGGAGTCGGCTTGTCTGTTTGGCGTGGCAGTCGAGGCGTTAAAAAAAATGGATCGTCGAACACTGACCCGCCAATACCGCAAACTGGCCCAGACCCACCACCCGGACAAAGGCGGCGATCAGGAGACGTTTGTCAAACTCAGCGCAGCCTACCACAAGCTCATGAAGCGCAAGTCAATATACTCCTAATCATACGCCACCGTGGTTGCCTATTAACCTTGTGCCGGGGCGGGCGGGGGAGCGAGGTTGATTTTTGCCTCGTAGGTCGACATCAAAAAGAGTGTGGCCAACGGCTGGGTGAACAGCACGCCGATGAAGACCGTTCCGCCGATTGTCGTAATGGCGATGAAAATAATTACCACCACCACGTGGTCCACCAACTCGCCGCTTCTGCCCATGGCATAGCTCTCTTTGATTGCCTCTACGAGCCCCAGGTTCTTGTCGGTCATCAGGGGCAGCATGTAGACGCAACAGAATGTCACCCCAACGATGATGACAATTCCTGGCAGAAAAAGCAGCATGAAACCGATGGATACGGCCACGAAGACCGCAATGCCAAATCCCAACAGCGGTAGGAAAAGGTTCATGTGGGAGAACAGGTCCTGGACCTTGGGTTCGCGACCATTGCGAAGCAGTTGAAGCAGGCTCTGGGTATAGCCGGCCATGGTAACCGGTGCCAGGATACCCAATGTCAACGACCCCAGCGCCACCATAACCAGGGTCATTAGTATGAGTGAAACGATATTACCGAGGGTCAGATTCCAGGCGGTTTCGATGTGACGCTTAAAATCCATGTGCACTCCTGAACGGGAAAAGGTTAATCGATCGGTTTAAATAAACTATATAAACAATATGAATAAAAAAGAATATACTATTATATGCAATTGACTACTAAGATGGGGCGATGGCTGGCATATACCGGTTTTCAATGTCGCTTGTCAACTGTCATGCCCACCGCGATACCTACCGGCAATCGGCATTGTTCGCCTGCTTGTCAATCTCATCGATCCAGACGACCATCCAATATTTTTCGTACCTGATCCCGCTCGGCAACGGCCCGTTTGAGTTTGTCCGACAAGGTCGCACGCCGGTCGACCGGGGCATCCGTCAACTGCCGCCGCAGCCGATCCACCTGCCGATGGAGGCGGTATAGATCCCTG
This sequence comes from Desulfosarcina sp., assembly GCA_050124445.1. Classification (GTDB taxonomy): domain Bacteria; phylum Desulfobacterota; class Desulfobacteria; order Desulfobacterales; family Desulfosarcinaceae; genus Desulfosarcina. Next base: position 2,990 of record JASFFF010000286.1, on the reverse strand, counting down.
GCGATAAGTCGCAAAGACATGGGGTGTCATTCCTTTTTCCGGGGAAAAGAGAGCCCCGCCAGTGCGGCAAACGGGTTTACCGTATCATCGGCGCTGCATCGGCATGTTGATCGGTTGCGATTGGTCCCGCACTGACTGCACAGTCCTCGGCAACCCGGCCGGCAAAGCGGATTGAAGGGCAGGGACATGATGATCTGTTGGGCGATTTCCTCACTTAAATCGATACTGTCGCCGCTATAGGCAATCACATCCATGTCATCCCTGCTTAATTCGATCTCCTCCAAGGTTCCGGCCGCGGTGGGGGATGGGGCATCCGGCACCGCCGTGGCTTTGAAATCGGTGTCGATGGACAGATCGAATGGCACCAAGCAGCGGCTGCATTGAATGTTTACGACGGTGGTAAATTCACCTGATATCTCCACGGTGTCGCCTGCGCGCACCGCGCGCAGGCGAACCGCTATCGGCTGGTCAAAAACGATGGCCTCACTGTCGCTGTGGGAAAGCGCCTTTAGCAATGGCAGATGGTTTGGCACCAGTTGCTCATTGAGTACAAGGCCTTTTTCCGCGATACTGCCAAGGGGGAGGTGAAGCATTTCAATTCATATACGATATCAGATAGTTTATTAAGCCACTACAGTTTTTCAGCATTGGCGGCAAGATAGTCGGCCACGCCACCGCTCGTCGGGGTCATTCCTGCATCGCCTTTGTTCCAGCCGGCGGGGCAGACCTCGCCGTGTTCTTCTGTGAACTGGAGAGCATCGACCATGCGCAGCATTTCGTCGACATTGCGCCCCAAAGGCAGGTTGTTTACTACCTGATGCTGAACCATACCATCTCGATCGATCAGAAAAGACGCCCGCAGGGCCACACCAGCATCGGGATGCTCGATCCCAAAATTGCGGGTGATCTGGTGTTTCACGTCGGCCACAATGGGAAATTGTACCGGCCCGATGCCTCCCTCATTTACGGATGTGTTGCGCCAGGCAAAATGGGTGAACTGGGAGTCGATGGAAATGCCGACCACCTCGACGCCACGCTGTTTAAAGTCCGCCATGCGCCGGTCATGGGCGATGATTTCCGTGGGGCAGACAAAAGTAAAATCCAGGGGCCAGAAAAAAAGAACCACATAGTTACCCTTCAGGTCGGATAATCTGAAATCGTCCACAATTTCGCCGCTGGGCAACACTGCCGGAGCGGTAAAGTCCGGAGCGGTTGATCCTACGAGTATACTCATGTGCAAGTCTCCTTGAATAAGTGCAAGTCACAATCGTCATTGGGTGATTAACGCTAAATGGCGTACCAAAAATAATGATTCCCCGTTGACGCATGTCAAGCAAATGGCCGCGGATTTTATTGGAACCCATATTTGATCAGGTTTGTCTGCGTGAAGGCCGTCAACCGTTGGGCGATGGATTGAACGAATGGTTGGTTGGTGTGCCGCTCATCATTGGATCGCGCTTGTAAAGGGTTAACTCCCAGATATCGAGATTGGGGTCGTGGCGGATAATATAGAGGCTGCCGTCTTTTCCGACTAGCTTGAAATATCGATGGTCGGGTGCAATCCAGCGGTCCAGGATCGAGGCGACCGCGATACGCTGGTCCCCCATCACAATCAGTCGGGGTGTCTCTTCACCCCGATAGCCGGCATAACAATTGACCCGAATCTGCATCGACCGCGGGGCTATCTGCCGGGAACGATGATCCGCGAATCCTCGTCCCGCTTTTTCTGCTCCGCTGCCTGCATTTTGCGGAGCTGCTCGACCATCACGGCCATCTCCTTTTCCATGGCATCGGGAAAGGCCGCGATGGCCTCTTTCATGTTGTTGGCCATCAGTTTGGTTTGCAGCGGCAGTGGTCCCTGGGGCGTGATGATCTGCGTGTGGCCGAAAAAGACGGGTGACCGGCTGGGATCATTCTCCCCGTCCGCTGTCACCGGCACCATCCGTCGAATGGAGGCGACCTTGAGGTCGGTGATTGACTCCTCCCGATACAAATTGCTTTCATCTACTTTAAAGTCAATTGTTTCTTGTGCATTCATAAACCTTCTCCATTTAAATTAAGTGGGCTGTCTCTATGAAAAAACTGGGCCAGCGTATCTGATTTTGCCCGGGGTGTCACGGGTTTTATCAACCTGGGCGCCAGCACTACTTGACCGACTCGCAGTTGCACTTTGCGACTATTCGCCTTATAGTTGCGCCGCCATGCCCACCAAAAAAGAGAAAACCGCTACTGAAGGCCAGCAAAAGAGCCGACGCATGACAGCAATTTGCGCCTCCTTGCTGATTTCAATGCTCTTGGTCGCGGCCAAGTTCTATACCTATCACCTGACGCACTCATCGGCGGTGCTTTCTGACGCCTTGGAATCAATCGTCAACGTGGTGGCGGCCGCCTTTGCCGTGGCAAGCATTTGGATGGCTGCCCAGCCGCCCGACGCCGACCACCCATACGGCCATGGCAAAATTGAATACTTTTCTGCCGGATTCGAAGGCGCATTGATCATTTTTGCCGCTATCGGGATTTTTAAAAGCGGCATTTCCCACCTGCTGATGCCCCAAACCATTTCCAATTTGCAGGCCGGCCTGGCCATTCTGGTCATCGCTGCGATCATTAATCTGCTGCTGGGCGCTGTCCTGATTCGGGTCGGCAGGCGGGCGCAGTCCATGACCCTGATCGCCGACGGCAAGCACGTGTTAACCGATGTCTACACCTCTGTGGGGGTGGTTGCTGGGCTCGTTCTGGTTCAATGGACCGGCTGGCTCTGGCTGGATGGCGCCATCGCCTGTCTGGTGGGCATCCATATTCTCTTTACCGGTACCCGTCTGTTACGCCAAAGTTTTTCCGCATTGATGGATGCCTCCGACCCCCAATTGCTAACGGAGTTGTCCCAGCTGCTCGAACGCCATCGCCATCAGGCCTGGATCGATATCCATCAGCTGCGAGCGTGGCGTTCGGGTAATTTTGTGCATATCGATCTGCACCTCGTGCTGCCC
>JASFFF010000285.1:0-5399 GCA_050124445.1 Desulfosarcina sp. | reverse complement strand
GCAGCGGATCGCAGCCAAGAACGGGCTTCATGGGGACTTCCCTACGAAACTAATAGCGCTATTACCTATCATCTGGGCCGTTTTCTGGATCGGCACCGCACCGAGATCAAAGCGTTTACCGGGACCGACGTCCCCTGCCCCGATTGGGTCCTGTTCAATGGCGGGTCGTTGAAGGCAGATGTGCTTCGACAGCGCATCCAGGACTTTTTGCGATTACGCTTTTCGCAGGACAGCGGTGCCGTGGCGTTGCCAAACCGGGAGATGGACCTAGCGGTATCCCTTGGCGCCGCTTACTATGGCATGGTCAAGTCCGGCGTGGGCGTTCGCGTGGGCAGCGGCAGTCCGCGCAGTTACTACGTAGGTGTGGCCACCGAAACGGTTCAACAGGCCGAGCGCCCTCAACAGGCGGTCTGCCTGGTGGAGCGCGGGCTGGAGGAAGGCAGCGTCATAGAACTGCCGGACCAGGTGGTCAAGGTACGCGCCAACCAACCGGTCAGCATCGATCTGTTCAGTTCCAGTTTTCGATCCGGTGACCGCAGCGGTGATCTAGTCGAGGTGGACGACACCCTCAGCGCATTGCCGGCTCTGAATACGGTGATTCAGTTGGGTGAAAAGGGCGTCCGATCCGAGGTACCTGTTCGTTTGACGGCCACTTACACAGAAGTAGGAACACTTGAAATCTGGTGTCGATCCTTGACCACCCCCCACCGGTGGCGGCTGCGCTTCCAACTGCGAGGCGCCACCCCCGCCGATGAAGTGCCCGACACCTATGTTTATGACACGACCCTGGTTGAGGCGGCCAGGCAGGTGGTTCGATCGGCATTTGCCGCGGATCGGGACCCATCTTGCCTGCCACGGCTAATGCCGGAGATCGCCGGGACCCTCAATGCCAGTAAAGACCGATGGCCACTCGGTCTGCTGCGGGATCTTGCCGACACGCTTTTCGATGAAGCCGCCGCGCGCCATGCATCGGCCCAAGCGGAAAGCCGCTGGATGAATCTGCTCGGGTTTTGCCTGCGGCCAGGCATGGGGGAAGGCTTTGATCCACAACGGATAAACCAGGTCTGGAAGCTTTACAAGAAGGGGCCCATTCATGCCAACGCGCCCCAGGTGCGGACAGAATGGTGGATCATGTGGCGCCGAGTTGCCGCCGGCTTGAATCCTGGACAGCAGCGCCAATTCTATCAGGATACGTCCGCTCAGCTGCTGCCCAAAAAAAAATCGCGCATCTCCAAACAGGAGCTGATCGAAATATGGATGGCCGCTGCCAGCATGGAGCGTCTGCTGGTCAAAGATAAAATCATCCTGGGGCGCCATTTGGTCGATCGGTTGAAAACCAGAAAGCCGACACAACAATTGATGTGGGCGTTGTCCCGAATTGGTGCCCGTGATCTGCTTTACGGCTCCATTGACCGCGTGATTCCGCCGTCCGAAGTGACCGTATGGATCGAGACCCTTGTTTCCCTGAAATGGAGAAATCTTAAGCCGGTTGTGGAAATGCTCTCCCAGCTGTGCCGTAAAACCGGCGACCCACTGCGCGATGTCGCCACTGAAACACGCGATCGTGTCTCCCAGTGGGTGACATCAGCCGGCGACTTTCCAGGGCACCTGGAACGGATCGCGTACCATTCGCCGCGCAAACAGAATGAGATCAATACCGTGTTCGGCGAATCGCTGCCGGCCGGCCTGATTCTGGAACCCGGCACCCAACCCAGCCAATCCGGTTGACTCCGGCTTGCAGCCGCTGCGGGTGGTCTTGGCCGCAGTTGCCATGCGGTGCCCAATGGTCAACGCACCGATCTTTCAGGCTGGCTGGACTTTACCCATCCGCGGTGGTAGGATGTCAACATCGGTCATATAAAACAGTATTGTTTGACTGTTATCAATCCGGGTAGATCGCACCCGATACCCACCGCAACCATTCAAACCTGGTGGTGCTCTCGCTCACCCGACATCTTACCTTGACCGGTATTCCGGTCGAAAGGATCCACAACCATGACGCGTGATAAGGTTAATGGTCAGCGACTGATTGGACTTTTCCTTGTGGGTGTGCTGCTGTTCAACTTCCCGTTGCTCTATCTGTTCAACCAGCCCTTGTTGATCGTGGGCATACCGATTCTATATCTTTACCTTTTCACCGCCTGGGCGCTGATCATTGTTTTGATGCTGGTCATCAGCCGCACCAAAGCAGAAAAGACGCTGCCGGACCACAGCACATAAAGGGAAAGGATTCATGCTGGCAACGGAAACGGTTATTTTCGTCTCCTTGTGTTACATTGGGGCCCTTTTCGGCATCGCCTATTACGGTGACAAGCGGGCCTATACAGCCAGAAGCATTATCAGCAATCCTTACATCTATGCCCTGTCGCTGGCCGTCTACTGCACCGCTTGGACATTTTACGGCAGCGTGGGGCGGGCCGCCTCGGCGGGACCCGCCTTTCTTACCATTTACCTCGGGCCCACATTGATGGCCACCATGGGCTGGCTGATTCTGAAAAAAATAATCCGTATTTCCAAAATCCACCGCATTACCTCCATTGCCGACTTCATCGGTTCGCGCTACGGAAAAAGCATGACCTTGGGCGGTGTGGTGACCGTCATCGCCGTATTGGGAATCATTCCTTACATTTCGCTTCAGCTCAAGGCCATCTCCACGAGTTTCCTGCTGATCCACCAATACCCGTCTCTGGCGCCCTTGTCCCAACCGGCCGGCATCGGCATCTTCGGCGACACCACCTTTTACGTGGCCCTTATTTTGGCGGTCTTCGCCACCCTTTTCGGCACTCGCAATTTAGAGGCCACCGAACGGCACGAGGGTCTGGTGGCTGCCATTGCCTTGGAATCCATCGTCAAACTGGTGGCCTTTTTGGCGGTGGGCATCTTCGTAACCTTCTTTTTATACGATGGATTTGCCGATCTGGGACAAAAGGCCATGGCTTCACCGGAACTTCGCCGCTTGATGACCCTGCCAGAAAATGCCGGCGCCTATTCCAGCTGGTTCGCGCACATATTGCTCTCCATGGTGGCCATCGTCTTCCTGCCACGGCAATTTCAGGTGATGGTGGTGGAAAATGTCGACGAAACCCACCTGAACAAGGCCATTTGGCTTTTCCCGCTCTACCTGGTGGCGATCAATATCTTTGTGCTGCCCGTGGCCTTTGCCGGCATGCTCTCCTTCGGCGATAGCGGTCTTGACGCCGACATGTTCGTGTTGATTTTGCCCATGGCCGATAAACAGGTCTTTCTAACCCTGCTGGTCTTCATCGGGGGCATGTCCGCTGCGACGGGCATGGTCATCGTGGAAACGGTGGCCCTCTCCACCATGATCTGCAATGACCTGGTAATGCCCTTGCTCCTGCACATGCCGTCGCTGAAGCTGGCCCAGCGAAAGGACTTGAGCAATATTTTGCTGTCCATTCGGCGATTGAGCATCATCTTCGTGCTGCTCATGGGATACGCCTATTTCCACTATGCCGGCGAATATTACACCCTGGTTTCCATCGGGCTGGTGTCATTTGCCGCCGTCGCGCAATTTGCGCCCTCCCTGCTGTTGGGGATATTCTGGAAAGGCGGAACGCGGACCGGGGCCCTGATGGGACTGATGGCCGGGTTTTCCGTTTGGTTTTACAGCCTCTTTCTGCCCTCACTGGCTGGAGCGGGATTGATGCCCCAAAATTTTTTATCCGACGGTCCCCTGGGCATCGCCTTTCTAAGACCGTTTGAATTGTTCGGCATGGACGTTTTCGACCGCATCACCCACGCCGTTTTCTGGAGCATGCTGGCCAACCTGGGATGCTATCTGGTTGGATCCCTGTTCAGCCGTCCGTCGGCCATGGAACACACGCAGGCGGCGATGTTCGTGGACGTATACCGTTACGTGGGCCGGGTTCACGATTCTTCCGTCTGGCGTGGAACCGCATACTTGCCCGACCTGGTTTCCATGCTGGAACGCTTCCTGGGCAGGGAACGAACCGAGGCGGCGCTGGACAGCTATGCCATGGCCTACGGCATCAACCGGGATCAATCACTCACTCGGGATCCCGGACTGGTCAACCACATCGAAAAGCTGCTGGCCGGTGCAATCGGATCGGCATCGGCGCGGGTAATGGTCGCCTCGGTGGTCAAGGAAGAGCCTTTGGGCATCGATGAAGTCATGGACATCCTCAATGAGACGCGCCAAGCCATCATATACAGCCACGAGCTGGAGCGGGCCACGGCAGAGCTGCGTGCAGCCAACCAGCGCCTTCAGGAACTGGATCGCCTGAAGGACGAGTTCATATCAACCGTTTCCCACGAGCTGCGGACGCCCTTGACCGCCATTCGCTCACTGGCGGAGATTCTACACGACTATCCGGATACGACACCGGACCGCCAGCGCGAATTCGCCGGCATTATCATCCGAGAAATCAGTCGCCTGACCCGCCTGATCACCCAGGTCCTCGATTTCCAGAAACTGGAAGAACTGGGCCCCACACGCTGGACCATTTCACCGGTGGATCTAAAGGCGGTGATCGAGGATGCGGTCAGTGCCACCGGCCAGTTGGTCGCCGACAAGCAAATCCGCATGCAGGTCCACCTGCCCAATTCATCGCGAGCCATCGAAGGTGACCACGATCAGTTGATCCAAGCCATGGTCAACCTGATATCCAATGCCGTCAAATTCTGCGATGCCCAGCAGGGAGAGATCGACATCCAGCTCGATTACGGCAGCGAGGGCCCTACCGTGTCGGTCACAGACAACGGCATCGGCATCAGCGAGGCGGATCAGAAACAGATCTTTGACAAGTTCCAACAAGTAATTGATCCCACCCGCGGCCGCCCGGCAGGCACAGGTTTGGGACTTTCCATCACCCAACAGATTATTCAGCACCATCACGGTGAGCTCAAGGTAGAAAGCACACCCGGAGAAGGGGCCACCTTCTATATGGCCCTGCCCTGGAAATGGGCGCGGGAGCGTCCAGTTGATCGCCCGCGTTTAGCCACCCAAACGTAACCAGGGACTACTTTTCGACACCCCACTTCACGAAACTGTCCGTATCCTCGCCCCCGCCCTTCGCCGCGGATGGCCGCTCTGTGCAGTTTTGCCAGCATGGCACCGACTTATTATCCGATAACACCGTCCCACACGGATCCATGTGCACAAGCACGCTGGCCTGGCCATCAAAGTGAGCAATAATCAACTGTTCCAGAGACTTGGCATGGGCATGGGCATCATCCAAAAGATAGTCCCTGGGCAGCACGAGGTGCAGATCGATATGCACAAAATTACCCGAACGCCACGCTCGCAGCTGATGGATATCGATCCAGGCCTGATGGCGATGGCGTTCGAGCAGCTGGGACAACTCCGTTAGCAATTGAGGGTCGGAGGCATCCATCAACGCAGAAAAACTTTGGCGTAA
>JASFFF010000284.1:0-5425 GCA_050124445.1 Desulfosarcina sp. | reverse complement strand
CTATCTGTTGAGCGGCATTTGGATCCAACAGATTCGTGGGAAGTTTAAAAAAGCCCCGGCGGCCTGATTGGTTGTCTTCAAACCGGGTGCCATGCACCCGGTCACAACCGCAGCCATTGTAGCACTAGTGTGCTTTTGCCTTTCCGGCCGTTGGCCGGAAATTCAAGCCACCCGCTGCGCGGGTGGTCGTTGACTCATCCACGGCCTTCGGCAGTCGGGATTGGAAGCCTGGCATTACCAACCCCCCTTACTCCTTTCGAGCAGGGGGGTTCCTATTTGACCATGAAGGCGCGTGCCGTTTCAGGGAAGAATGATGGGTTGATTGGCCACCAACAGGTGGTCTTTGGCCAATTGGACATCTTGGCGCAGAATGATCGCTCTCAATCCAAAGGCGCGCTTCAAACGGTCGATGTTTTTTTTGTTCAACCCCTGAACGCGGGAAACCATGCTGGGGTGGGTGGTGATGCACAGGGTTTGGGGCGGCGTTTTCAGCTTGTTGAGCAGCGACGCTATCCGGTCAAACACCATCTCCGCATGCACCAGGTGGCCGAAGGCCGGGTGATGAGGCCCGGCAAGTAAGTTGCCCTCCCGGCATAATCCATCCGAGGCCTGCAGTCCCATGCGGGCGACGGAGATGCCACAGGATGTAAAGAACAGATACAGCTGTTTCACCAGGCGGATGCACCTGGAAAGGGACATGGGTTGATAGCGGCCGTTTTTAAACCAATCCGCCAGTTCACTTTGAGCCAACACCAGGGTCGGATAGATTCTCACGAAGTCAGGCTGTAAGGCAGCCATTCGACGGGCGGTGTCCATGGCGCCGGCATCGTCGTCTGCCGGCAAGCCCACCATCATCTGCAAGCCCAGCCGGTAGCCGTGGCGCTTGATTTGCCGAGCGGCGGCAACCGTATCCGCTGCCCGGTGACCCCTTCCGGAGATGGCCAGAATGCGATCGTTCATGGATTGAACGCCGAGCTCCACGGTGGACACCGAGTGGTCCTCCAACAGGCGAAGGGTGTTCTCGCATACCGTGTCCGGCCGTGTGGAAAAGCGGATGCTGTCCACCTGGCCGGCTTGAACAAAGGTCATGGCCGCTTCTAAAAGTGAGCGGAGGGCAGGTCGCTTAAGCCCTAAGAAATTGCCCCCGAAAAATGAGATTTGAATGGTCGACGGTCGTTGCTTACCGTATTTTAGAAAGCGCGCTACTTCTTGTTGAACCTGTGCAGGCGTCAGCGTCTGGGGCGCCGCGCCGGTAATGGCGCCTTGATTGCAGAATATACACCGATGGGGGCATCCCTGATGGGGGATGAACAACGGAATAATCAGCGGCCGGGCATCCGGTTTCCGGTTGCCGTACGGTTGCATGATTATACGGGTCGATCCAGCCGATCGAGGCCTGCCCTGGCAGCCTCCTGCTCGGCCATCTTTTTACTTTTACCTTCGCCTTCGGCGGAGATCCCGGCCACCTGCATCCTTATCCGGAACGTTTTGTCGTGATCCGGCCCACTGGTGCCGACAACCTGATATCGTGGCACTTCTCGGTAGATCGCTTGGACAAATTCCTGAAGCCTGCTTTTGTAATCGGTTTGGCGGAATTTGCGGCTGACGGTTTGCAACTGCTCGGCAAAGTGGGCTTCGACAAAGGAAAATGCCGCATCGAAGCCGCCGTCCAGATAGATGGCAGCAAGGACCGCCTCGACGGCATCTGCCAAAATGGAGTTCTTCTCTCTACCGTCGGTTTGTTCTTCACCCTTGCCTAGCAGCAGGTGTGGACCCAAACCCATTTTTCGGGCAATGATGGCCAGTTGGGTTTCATTGACCAGAAAGGCCCGATTGCGAGACAATTCGCCTTCGGCGAAGCTGGGATAGCGGTGCATCAACAGGTGACTGATGGCCAGATTCAAGACGGCATCACCTAAAAATTCCAGCCGTTCATTGCTGGACAGGCCTGCTTGCGTCTGCTCGTTGACATAGGAGCTGTGACAAAGAGCGCGGACCAGCAAGTCGCCATTGCTGAAATGATACCCCAACAGCTTTTCGAGCGCCTCGCCACCACCGTATTCGTTGCCTGGTAAATACTTGATCACTGTTTCAGATGTTCCGCCATCGCTTCATAGATCGCGTAGGGCACGTGAAAGTCGCCGCCACCGATACCCATCTTGATATCCGGCGTCACCGCACCGTGGTAATCTGTGCCGCCGGTAATCAACAGGTCATATTTGCGGGCCAGCCGACAATATTCGTTGGTTTTACGCGGCGTATGATCGGGGTAGATGGCCTCGATGCCCCGCAGCCCCATGGATTTCAAGGACCTTAGGAACGCTTCGAATGTAGGCGGCTCCGTCAGGCCGAGGAGATAGGGATGGGCCAGAACCGCAATCCCCCCTGCGTGGGTAATGGCCCCGATGGCATCGGACATGGGGATGCGATGCTTTTCAACGTAAGCGGGCCTGCTCTTTCCCAAGAATCGGTCGAAGGCATCGTCAACCGATTCCGTCAGGCCCTTTTTCACCATCAGCCGAGCGATGTGGGGGCGTCCGGCAATCGCATCGCCGACAATGCCATGCAACTCATCCATATTCAGATTCATTCCCAACTTGTTTAGCCGGGCAATAATTTGCGGCATGCGATGGTCCCGGGCCGATTTCAGGATGCTTAGGATGGAACTGAGTGACGCATCGCCGGGATCGATTCCGTAACCAAGGATGTGGACACTGCCATTGAGCTGGAATCCGGGTGGTGCCGCTGCGCTGATTTCGATTCCGGTCAAGAAGTGAAGGGAGGGCGGAATGCCCGCGGCCACGGCGGCAGCTGAACCAGTGAGGGTGTCATGATCGGTAATGGCAATGGCCTTCAGGCCGCACGAGACCGCCATCGCCAGAATTTCAGATGGTGTCAGGGTGCCATCGGAGGCCGTAGAATGAACATGCAGATCGATGCCGGCTTGGGGATCATATGCCAAGGGCTTTTTCAAAAGCCTCCTCTTTGGTCTTGCAATCGATGCACTGGGTGGTGACCGGTCTGGCCTTGAGCCGTTTTAGGGAGATATCTTCACCACACTTTTCGCAGATACCAAAGGTGCCGTTTTCGATTCGATCAAGTGCTTTCTTAACTTTCTTGATCAACTTGTGTTCGCGATCACGGATACGAAGCATGAAATTGCGGTCCGACTCCAGTGTTGCTCGGTCAGTGGGGTCCGGAAAATTTTCCTTTTGTTCCGTCATCCCTGAAACAGTCTCGCCTGCATGACTCAGTAGTTCCTGCAACCGATTGTGAAGGCGCTCTTCAAACATTTTCAGGTCTTTTTTATTCATCGCTCAATCCTGCATATGTGAAGTTACTAGCAGTTTTAACAAAATGTGAAAACTAACACAAGGATACAGGCATGTAAAGTGCTATTGTGGCCTGCTTGATCCTGCCCGCCTGCAAATGCGCAGATCGATGGCAATTGTCTCTCAGCAGGTCCGCCGTGGGAAATGTTTCTCTTGAGTCCCTAAGGTAAATCCCTTAAATTTGATGAACCCGTATTATATACCCAAACCCTTCCAAATCCAAGGAGACAAGCCCATGGCCGGCACTGCCCGTGTTTACGAAACCGACTATCGAACGGTAACCCTTAAAACCATCGACGGATCAACGATCCAGGGGCAGGTCAACATTTTGCCGAATCAACGGGTTTCGGATTTGTTGAGCCAGCAAAAGGGACTGTTCCTGGTGGTTGTTGATGCCTCTTACCTGGACTTCTCCGGCAAGACGCTGTTTATCAACAAAGATCACATTGTTTGGGTTGAACCTGAGGATTGATGACGGCCTGCAGCGGGGGCATCATAACAGTCACCGCTAAATCTAGCACCTCGATTTTTCAGATACAGGCGCATGCATGCTCAGGCAAGCGCAGAAACCAAGGCCTCCAGTGTTTTCAGGTCACTGACGTTGAAAACCCGATAGGTATAATCCGCCGGGATGATTTTTTTAATGAGGCCCGTCAACACCTTCCCCGGACCCACCTCCACAAAAATTTCCGCCTTCTCTGATACCAAGCGGCATATCGTGTCGTACCATCTTACCGGACTGCACAGCTGAGCGGCCATGAGTTGTTGGATGTCCTTGGTTTCGCTGCAGCTGTCGGCAGTCACATTGTGGATAACCGTGTGGGCCGGTGATGCGAATGCAATCGCGTTCAGAAAAGTGACAAATTCAGTTTGGGCACCTTGAATCAGATCGGAGTGCCAGGCACCGCTCACCTTGAGGGGAATCGCTCTGGCGCCCTGCCCTTTGGCTGCTTTTGACACAGCGGCCACCGCTTCTGGCGCACCGGTGATAACGATCTGGTGTTCGGAATTGTGATTGGCCACGGAGACCACCCCGTGCTGGCGACCGGCTGCCACCAGATCGTTTATCTGCTCAAGGCCCAATCCGATAATGGCACTCATGGCGCCTTTGTTCTTTAACGATTCGCGGTGCATCAATTCTCCCCGCTTGAAAACCAGTCTCAATGTATCGGCCATGGAGACGACACCGGCGGCATTTAGCGCACTGTATTCGCCAAGGCTGTGGCCAGCGGAAAAGCCACAGGTGATGCCGGCTCGATTGATGGCCGTCAAGCAAGCCATATTGACCGCCGTAATGGCCGGTTGAAGATTGACGGTTTCGGTCAAGGTTTGCATCGGGCCTTTAAAACAGAATCGGGAAATGTGGGCACCGGCGATTTCATCGGCGGCGTCGAATATCTCCCTGACATAATCATATTCCTGATAGAAGTCCTGACCCATGCCAACCGTTTGGGAACCTTGTCCGGGAAATAGAAAGGCAATCGTCTTCAATTGTTTTCCTCCATCAATCCAGATTGAACAGCTTCCTTGTCAAATCCAAAGAGACAGATTTGTTGCCGCGACAGCCGTCCCTTTTTAAAAAATTGGTGGGTTCGTGTAAAATTTTGTTAACCAAGGCACCGGTCATGCGTTCAATGGCCTGTTTGTCGGCGTCGGAAAGATGGCTTAGTGCGCCAATCGTTTTTTCCAACTCCTGCCGGGCGATGGTTTCCACCTTGCCGCGCAGGGAGACAATTGTCGGCACAACCTCAAGGGTGTCATACCAGCGGCGAAAAGCGATCACCGCCTCGTCGATGATCCGTTGGGCTTTGACGGCTTCGCGCTGCCGGTCCTCGATGTTATCGTCAACGATCCCCTTGAGGTCGTCAATGTCGTAGACATAGGCATTGGTGATGTGATTGATCTCCGGATCGATATTTCTGGGGACGGCAATGTCGATGAAAAAAAGACGTCTGTTGCGACGACGCTTCATGGCGTGTTTAATTTGCGCTTTTTGAAGGACGTAGTCAGTGGCACCCGTAGAGCTGATGACAATGTCAACCTCCTCGATGCAGCCGATGATCTCTTCGAATTTTATCGCATTGCCCGAGAAA
>JASFFF010000283.1:0-5432 GCA_050124445.1 Desulfosarcina sp. | reverse complement strand
AAATGCTTTTTTGTGGATCGAGATCATCTCGGCTCTGATCCACATAGGCCAGAGACACGGTATCACCGATTCGGATCGAGCCGCCGTCCGGCTGTTCCTGGCCGGTGATCATGCGAAACAGGGTGGACTTGCCGGCACCGTTGGGGCCGATGATGCCTACGATACCCCCGGGTGGCAGGGAAAAGGTCATATCCTCAACCAGCAACTGGTTCCCATATCCCTTGGTCACGCCGTGGGCCTGAATGACGACATCGCCCAGGCGGGGGCCGGGGGGGATGTAAATTTCCAGCTCATTGGCCAGCCGATCACTTGCCTGTCCCAACAGGTCTTCGTAGGCCGTAATGCGGGCCTTGGATTTGGCCCGGCGGCCTTTGGGCGCCATGCGGATCCACTCCAATTCTCGTTTGAGGGTTTTTTGGCGATGGCTTTCCGATTTCTCCTCATTGGCCAGTCGACTTTGTTTTTGTTCTAGCCAGGAGCTGTAGTTGCCTTTCCAGGGAATGCCGTGACCCCGGTCGAGTTCGAGGATCCAGCCGGCGACGTTATCCAAGAAATAGCGGTCGTGAGTGACGGCGATGATCGTCCCGGGGTAGTGCTGCAGATGATGTTCCAGCCAGGCCACCGATTCAGCGTCCAGGTGATTGGTGGGTTCGTCCAGCAGTAGAATATCGGGCTTTTTCAGCAGCAGGCGGCACAAGGCCACCCGTCGTCGTTCCCCGCCGGAAATGACATTGACCGGTGTGTCGCCGGGTGGGCAGCGTAACGCATCCATGGCCATTTCCAAGCGCGCATCCAGGTCCCAGGCCTCCAATGCGTCCAGATTTTCCTGGACGTCGGCTTGGCGTTGGATCAGCTGGTCCATCTCGTCATCGGACATGGGCTCGGCAAAGCGTTCGTTGATCCGGTTGAATTCATCAACCAAATTAACGGCTTCTTGAACACCCTCCTCAACGATTTCTCGCACGGTTTTGGTTTCGTCCACCAGCGGTTCCTGCTCTAGGTAGCCGATGGTGTAGCCTTTGGAAAGGATGGTTTCACCGTTATAGTCGGTATCCACGCCAGCCATAATTTTTAGAAGGGAACTCTTGCCGGAACCGTTCAGGCCGAGCACGCCGATCTTGGCTCCGTAGAAATAGCTCAGCGAAATGTCTTTGATTACCGGTCTCTTTGCGTAGAATTTGCTCACCCGAATCATGGAATAGATGACTTTATTGGGATCGGTGCTCATTAATCGCGTATTCCTCTCATGACGATGGTGTTGTACCTGAAGACAGGTATGGCCTGGTTTTGTATGGAGTACGTTCCGATTCCTTGGCTGTCTTCAATCCGAAGATATCTTTCAACTGCTTCAAATGAAGGGCCATTTCAATTGATCCCGGCAGACCATCACGCCATCAATGCTCAGCGGTTTTTAGTGTACCATAATTTTCAATCAGTTGGATATGTCTTTTCCTGCGGCGGGCTGGGGGGAGGAGGGCGTGGCAGAGGCTTTCAAGCAACCGGATACGCAAGGGTGCCGAATCCGGCTTTCATGCCCATGGCGCGCGACGGCTGCACATCATACGCCATTACGATCGCTGGGATTTGTTTGAATTTGGCTTTTGGAAATTAATCGGTTCCTCCTTCCGGTACGAGAAACCCCACGTTCTCAATTCAAGGTTTTGGGTTCACCGTTCACCAGTCACTGCTCAATGGCTCCCTTCAGATCTCGGTCTTCTGTCTTCCGGCCTCAGTCCTCAGTCCTCCGACCTCGGTCCTCAGTCTCCCGACCTACGCCACCAGCTGTTTAACCAGCTTGACCGCCCCCGGTGCATCGGCGCTGTATCCATCCGCACCGATCTGGTCGGCAAAGGCCTGGGTTACCGGCGCACCCCCGATAATTGTTTGGGTCGTCATACCGGCCTCTTTGACTGCCTTGACCGTGTTCTCCATGGCCGGCATGGTGGTGGTCAACAGCGCCGACAGGGCGATCACGTGCGCGTTCTTTTCGGCCGCTTTCTTGACAAACGATTCACTGTCCACGTCCACGCCCAGGTCGATGACATCAAATCCGGCCCCTTCCACCATCATGGCCACCAGGTTTTTACCGATATCATGCAAGTCGCCTTTGACCGTTCCGATAATCACGGTGCCCTTGCTTTGGCTACTGCCTTCGGCCAAATGGGGTTTAAGGATCTCAAGACCTGCTTTCATGGCCTGGGCTGCCATAAGCATCTCGGGGACGAACAGCTCGCCCGCACTGAAGCGCTCGCCCACCTCATCCATGGCGCTGATAAGCCCGTCGTTCAAGATGACCTCGATGTCTGTGCCCCCATCCATTTCGGCCTGGGTCTTGGCCGTAACCGTTGTCTCGTCAAAAGCCAGTACTGCATCAAAGATATCCTGAATGGTCATAATGGGCCTCCTTGATAAGGGGTAATGTCCTCAACAGACGCGATCATGCGATGCACCAAACCTATCGCCGCTACCCGGGCCGATGATGTTTCAATTTACGTAACCATCAACGCTGAAATTATTGCCAATGTCGCTCCTTAAGGCAACCGAATCGCTCCGTCAACCATTTTGTTAACGGATCATGTAAATCCATTGTTCGATCGGGTACAAGAATAATTATGCGGGTGATCGTTGACGTCGCTTGAGCGAGGCTCGCCATGCCTACCAGGTAACACTCATCATGGAACAATTCAGGCCGCTGCCGATACCCATGAGCGCAACATGATCGCCTTTCTGAATGACTTCGGACCGGGCCGCCTGGCTCAAGGTAATGGGCACCGCCGCGGGTCCGATATTGCCCAGGGTGGGAAAGTTCAGGTGATGCTTGTGTGGTGTCAGACCCAGCTTTTCGTTGAGTACATCCATGTTGCGCTGGCTGACCTGGTGAGGCATGTAGGCGTTGATCTGGGCATCGCTCCAGTTGGCAAGGGTGCTGCAGGCCAGGTCCCAGGTTTTTTTAGCCAGTTCAACGCCGAAAATGAGCACCTTGGAGGCATCGGCCGTCATGTAGTCGCGCTGACCCAGGCAAAGGCGGCTGTGTCTGGTGGCGGCCCGGGTCACCGAACCGTTGATCACATGGCCCGACGTGGCCAGATCCCGGCGGCAGACAATCATGGCCACTGCTCCCGAACCGAGGGTCAGGGTTGCGAACTGGTCACGAAACGTTTCGGGACGGGTGTTCGGCTGCTTCAGCCGTTGGATGGTTGCTTCCACAACCTCCCGAGAATTCTCGCCGTCTACAATCAGGCCGTAGTTTACCAGACCGGCATCGATCATCATGCCGACACTGGCCATGGCGTTAACGAACCCTAAACAGGCATTGCCGATATCATAGTTGATGCAATGGTCGGACAGCTTCAAATTCCCGTGAACCAAGCTGGCCACAGAGGGTTCGATATAGTCTTTGCAGACCGATGTACTGATCAGACAGCCGACGGCCTCCCGGGAAATGCCGGCAGTCTCCAGCACCTTTTCGGCAGCCAGGGTCGCCACGTCGCTGGCCTGTTGATCGGCGCCCCAAAACCGTCGTTCGCGAATGCCGGTGAGTCCTTCGATCAGTCCGGGCTTGATACCTGCCCGAGCCATGGTGTCGGCCAGCTGGGATTCGATTTCGGCTGAAGTGATGACGGTGGTCGGCAGGACACATTCCACGGCTTCAATAGCCACGTTTTTGAAAAACATCGGTTGCATATCAGTCCTTCCAGTGCAGTGAGTCGTCAGATCCACGTGGTTTTAGGCCAATTGGCCGTCTCATATCACGGTCGTTAGGTGAAAAAAACCATAATTGCACCCCAGCACCGATCTACCGCCCGGGGCCTGCTAGTGCATTCGCCGGTCCATGAAGGCCATAAAAGCCCAGCAACCGCTTTTTGGTTGTGATACACGCCCATGTCCGACCGCCATCTGGTTGCCCGGCCTTTCCAATTGGCCCGAAATGGGGTAAAAGCCAGATTTCATTACCCCGGTTCCTATGGGAATGGTCGATTGCTTAACGCGTGCCCATCCATCTTTTGGACTGACACTGACGCATGACACGTTTCGACGATTTAGCTTACCTAGAGCCGCTTGCCGATGGTATCTGGCTGGCCAACAGTCCCACCAAGGGACGCTTTCCCCACTGCCATGGTTTTTTATTGGTGGGAGACCGCAGCGTGCTTGTTGATGCCGGCATTGGGGCGCAAAGAATCCGTGAAATCGATCAGCGGCGGCGAATCGACGTTTTGATCATCAGCCATTCGCATCCCGATCATATGCTTGCCTGGCACGTGCTCAGCGATCGGCAGCTGTATCTACCGGTCCAAACGCCTGAGTCGGTTGGCGACCTGCGTTTGTTGGGGCGGCGATTCGTTGCCGATCGCCAGGGTGCCGACTATTGGACCTGGGTGGCAAAGCGCCGCTTGGGTATCCATCCCTTGCGCCAGCCAGATTATCGATTTGGGGATGGATTCATTATGCAGATCGGCAGCATGCAACTGAAGGCCATCCATGCCCCCGGTCATCTGGATGATCACTATTGCTTTTTGGAAACGACCTCGGGTACCCTTTTATCCACCGACATCGATTTTACCGGCTTCGGACCCTGGTACGGCAATCCCGAAGGCGACATCGCCCGGTTCCGGGAAAGTGTGGCCGCGCTCCGGAGACTGCCCTTCAATCGGATCTGTTCCTCCCATAAACAGCCAATCGCCCGAGCGGATGCCCACCAGGCATTCGACCGATACCTGGACGCCTTTGACCGCCAGCGGGACTTGGTTTTCAATTTGTGCAAGCCATCAGCGGACATGGAATCGATGGTTCGGCGTTCCCCCTTCTACCGAAACCGCATGCCCGACGGCACCTTGCAACGGATTTTCGAAACCCAGATGATTCGAAAAAACCTGGATCGGCTGGCCCAAGAAAACCGGATTATCAATGAGAACGGGCGCTATCGGCCAGTTTGATCCAGGGCCTGCCGATCGGATGCATTCAGGCTAAGCAAATGTTGGGTTAATTCAACGCAGCGATTAGATCACCGGCGAGCTTGCGTGCGGCGGCGCTGGCATCCTCGCCCATGGCATCCGGTGTCGTGCAGAAAGGCAAAATCGTTTTGTTCACCGCTCGCGCCTGGGTGAAGCGGCACACCCGATCGAAGACCGTCTGGATCACATCGGCGTTGCCTTCCACTGGACCGCCACAGGTTACCAACAGGGTGACGGGCTTATTGTTGATCAGCGACCGATAGGTTGGTGTGCCGGATCCTTTGACCAGGCAGAAGTGGCGGTCGATGAGGGCTTTCATCTGGGCTGTGAAGCCCCAGCAATACAAGGGGCTGGCATAAATCACGGCATCGGCGGATAGGATTCGTTGAAACACCGCTTGGGCGTCATCTTTTTGCACGCAGCCGGGTTGGTCGGCCACTTTCTGGCACGCGTTACATCCCAGGCAGCCATTGATCGTGA
>JASFFF010000282.1:0-5436 GCA_050124445.1 Desulfosarcina sp. | reverse complement strand
ATTTCGACCACGCCCAACACCGGGCCGGAGATGGGCGAGAGTGGTTTTTCGGCCCGCAGAGGCGCAAAGGTAACGATCTTGATCTGTTTGGGAATTCCGAGAAGAATTTCCCAGAAGGAGCCGTTTTGGACCAGCTTGGAAGAGGAGATGCCTTCCAATGCACCTTTATAAAACGTACCGCCGATATTTTCCATCCCTACCAATTCCGGGGAAAAACTGTAGGCAATGATGTCATTCTTGCTATAGATGTTGACCATTTCAACCTTGAAGCTGTGCAGTGTACTGCGAACGACGCTGTCCATTCTTTCGAACTGCTCTTGGTTTCTTAGCTCAATTTTACCGTATTTTAGTCCCACCGGTAGAATAAATTGTAGGAATACCTGGTGGTTGAGGTTTTCGATGAGCAGCAGTGCGTAGTCTTCACTTTTTTGATATTGCATGGAACGCACCCAGTGGGTGTTGAGCACAGAGAGGATGATTGTGCCGAAAAAAATGACAATCAAGCTGGTAAAGGTAAAATATTTTACCAGCCGGAAGGGTTTGCTTCGTTCGGTGTTTTTAGGAAATTTCATAATTGTCTAAAGTTTCAGACGCCCATGCCGAACAGTCTGTATAAGCAATCACTCGACGGCAGTTGCATTGCCATATAGAAAAAGCGAGCATGCATGTCAATGCGCGTCGGTTGTCTTGAAACGGTTTCAGACTACATCGATTCGCGAAAAGATGCCAATGAAATTAAGAGAGATCATACGGTTGACAATTCAAACGACCAGCGCGATTTAAAAACAGCCAATGTGCCTGCGCAAAAGGACCCTAACCTACGGATATACAAGTTGCAAAGAAAGATGAAAAGCGTTGAATGTATCCTACACAAGATACAGGTAATTATCGATAGAGACCTACAATATAGCTTAAATAAACAAAATTATGCATAAAAGTTATATAATTTTACTTGACAACGCCAATTTTTCGGGCTTGAATCGAGAGCAAGCATTGGCAATTGCATATGGGTGGCAAGACGATAACTATGAAACTGCATTGACAGGTAAACGCTGCAACTATTTTCTATACGGCCATAAGACGATGGTTCAAATGGTTAAGAATTCATTAAAAAAAGTTAGAGAATCCCTTTTGATGAGTAAGTCGGAATTGGCGAGAGAGGCCAACGTTTCACCTATTACGATTACTCGAATTGAAGAAGGAAAACCGTGTCGGCTAGAGACCAAAAGGAAAATCTTGCTGGCTCTGGGGTACAGCCTTTCGGACAGCAAAAAAATTTTTGGTGAATAAAGAGCGAGCTATGTTATTTGGAAAAAAAGATCGGCTAATTGGACTTGATATCGGATCTCGATCCATTAAGGCTGCGGAGATTTCCGAGACCAAGAAGGGGCGTACCCTCGAGCGATTCGGTATTGTCGATATCGCTCCAGGCCTCATCGAAGACGGGGCCATAAACGATGCGGAGCGTGTTTCAGATACCATTCGCCAGCTATTTAAAAATTACGGGATAAAAGGAAACAATGTTGCCCTCTCGGTTGGCGGCTATTCTGTGATAGTAAAAAAGATCAATGTCCAGTCGATGCCGGAGGAGCAGCTTCAGGACACCATCAGCTTTGAGGCGGAACAATACATTCCCTTTGACATTTCGGATGTCAATCTGGATTTTCAAATTTTGGGGGAAAACGAAAGCAACCCCAACCAGATGAATGTTCTGTTGGTTGCGGCAAAAAAAGAGATGGTCAATGACTATGTCAACCTTGCCCAGATGGCAGGATTGAACCCGTGTATCATCGATGTCGATGCCTTTGCCTTACAAAACATTTATGAGTTCAGTTACTCTCCTGATGAAAACGAAAATATCGCGCTGATCGACATTGGCGCGAGCAAGACATCACTGAATATATTGAAAGGGAATACCTCTGTTTTTATGAGAGACGTGTCTCTTGGATGCGGTCAGATAAACCAGAAAATCGCATCTTTGATCGACTGTCCAATTGAAGAGGCTGAGCAGATCAAATTTGGTGACCAAACAGAGAAAATAACCGCCGGTGATCTTTCTGATATCGTTTCTTCCGTCGTTTCAGACTGGTGTACGGAGATCAGGCGGGCCCTTGACTTCTTCTATTCTACCTACCCTGATGATCAGATTAAAAAGATCATTCTCAGTGGTGGCGGAGGAAATATCAAGGAGTTCAGGCAATTGCTTTCTGTCGAGACGTCAGCGGAAGTCGCAACCATCAACCCCTTTGAAGGGCTTCACATAGATGAAAACCGGTTTGATGTGGAATTCCTAAAACGAATCGCCCCCCAGGCATCAATAAGCATGGGTTTGGCAACCAGAAAAGTTGATGATAAATGATACGCATTAATTTACTGCCATTTCGAGCCGCACGGAAAAAAGAGAATATCAGGCGACAGGTCTCCATATTTTTGTTGTCAGTTGTCTTGGTTTTGATCGTTGCTGCCTGGTTCAATTATCTATTATCCAGCAAGATAAATGCCTTGAATAAACAGATTCTGGCGACTCAGGCGCAGGTGGATAAGTATAACAAAATCAACCAGGAAATTGCCGAGATCAAGAAAAAACTGGATCTTCTAAATAAAAAAATTGAAGTTATCCGGTCCTTGGACCTTACGCGAAAGGCGCCCGTCGAACTCCTTGACGATATGTCTCGCTTGAATGTTGAAAAACGAATGTGGTTGACGGGTTTGGAAGAGAAATCTGGAAATATCAAGGTGGTTGGGGTCGCCGTAGACAATCCAACGATAGCCGAATACATGACGCGGATAGAGACATCTCAAAAGTATGTGGCTGTCAAACTCTTGTCTATCAACCAAGATAACTCTATCCCGGGATTAAACTTGAAGACGTTTGGTATCAGTTTTCGAAAAAAGCCGTTGAAAAGCCAAACCGAACCAATCAAGAAACAACGTAAATAGGTATTGAGGAAATGAAGAAGGGCACATCGGCGTCAATTGAAAAGGTCAATCCGGTTTTTGAAAAGCTTGAACAGCTTTCTAAAGTTCAACGGATAGCGATTTGGGCAGGCCTGTTGATTTTGCTCATCGCCGGCTTCGTTTACTTCTCGTATCTTCCCAAGTATAAAAAAATCGACAAGCTGAGATCCAACCTTTCAAAAATTGAAAAACAGCTTGAGATTGCCAAAAGAAATGCCCAGCAGCTAAATGCATTTCGCAAGAAAATGCAGGATGCTGAAGAGCAGTTCAAAATAGTCATGCGGGCATTGCCGGAGAAAGAGGAGATTCCAACGTTGCTTACCGGAATATCCAAAGCAGGGAAAGATTCAGGTTTACAATTTGTTCTTTTTCAGCCCAAGTCTGAAGTAGAAAAAGATTTTTACGCCGAAATACCCGTCGCCATTAAGGTGACAGGCGATTATCATGGCGTGGCTACCTTTTTCGAAAACGTTGCCGAACTCAATCGGATCGTTAATATCAGGGACATTGACATGGAGCCGGACAAGGAAAGCAACCAACTTCTGGCCACATGTACAGCGGTGACATACAAGTTCATTGAAGCATCCGATGAAAAACAGAGAAAGTCAAAAAGGAAGAAAAGGACGAAAAAGCGGTAAAGCCATGCGAATGCTATCCAAACAACTTTGCAGTATTGCACTTCTTTTTCTGCTGATCTCTTTTGCAACTTTCGGTTGTGGAGAGAAAAACAAGGCCTCCAAAGCGCCGGTCGTCAGCAAGAAAATTGCCGTGCAAAGCAAAGCTTCATCACCGGTTAAGGAAGGCAAAGCCGAAACGGCTGCGTCAGAAAAAATGGCGGGTGATAAAGCGACATTTGGTCAAGACGCAATCACCGTCAGTCGCATTTATGATCCCCAAAAGCGGATCAACCCCTTTACCCCGCTTTTCGGCGGCAAGACCAAGCCCATCGTTGATGATAAAAGCAAGCGGAAAAAGCGGATTCCGCAAACACCACTGGAAAAAATCGGGCTTGACCAACTCAAACTTGTAGCCATTATCCGCGCATCGACCGGTAACAGGGCGCTTGTCGAGGATACGGTCGGCAAAGGATACATCATAAAAAACGGAACCTATATCGGGTTAAATTCAGGCATGGTGACGCAAATTAATCCGAATAGCGTGGTTATCGAAGAGGAATTGGAAAACCTAAAAGGGGAATTGGTTCTTCAAAATACGGAAATAAAACTTCAGAAACCAGCTGGAGAGTGATATGCGCAACTTCAGGATCAAATTTTCAGAAAACTTGACACTTGTATTTTGCATTGGATTGTTCGTTGCCTTGTTTCTGACCGCATGTGCAACCCAACAATCTGGTACCAAAGCAGGTGTGGCCGATGTCGATTCTTCCCAAGCATTGGAAATCACATCGATTGAATTGTCTGAAGCGGCGGATTCGGTTGATGTGGTCATTAGCGGACGTCAACCGTTGACCTATACCTCCGTGAAACAGCCAGCTCCCCTGGGTGTGATCCTCTATTTTCCCAACACCCGGTTGAATACCTCCGACACCGGTGTACAATCTACGGGAAATCCGATTACATCCATCAATGCCGGCCAAATTGAGGCCAAAAACACGACCACACGCATCGAAATTCTTCTGGGCGCAGATGTTCCCTACAATGTGGTTCAAGATGGTGCGACCCTCAATATCAAGTTTGCAAAAGCGGCAATGCCTTCAGATACGGCCAATAATGAACCCGCTGTCCCATTGCAGCCCACATCGCCGACCATCGTTCAAACCACGCCACCCGCTGAGCCGTCCGGGGCCTTTCAAGGAACCGGCTTTCCGGTTGAAGCGGAGAATCCAATATGGGTCAATCGGATCGACTTTTTAGGCGAGGCCGAAGGTCGATCCACCCTATCCATCGAAACCACCGCCCCGGTCGAATTTACCATAAAGAAAGTCTCCGAGAAGCTGCTCGAGCTGCGCTTGATGGATGCCAATATCGCCGAATTCAGACAGCGGCCATTGATAACCACACGATTTGAAAGCGCAATTAATCGTATTATGCCCATTCAATTGCCGTCGATGAAAAACTTTTCATTGTTTTCCATCGAACTCAGGGAGCCGGTGCCTTACTATACCGAACAGGTTGGCACGCTGCTGTTGGTGCATTTCGAAGCCTCCACGGTACCGCCTGCGCCAGCCGATGAGAGCAATCTGCCGGCCTGGCGCAAGGCCTTGGAGGAGACCATTGGGCCTGCCGACCTTGCGACTACTTACGCCGCTGCACCACCAGCAGGCGATCAAGGCACTGCCATGCAAGCACAGCAGGCCGATGCAAAGATGGATATGACCCCTGGCCAAAAAGAGGCGGGCCTGGTGATGGAAGCGGATCAGGCATTGGTGGTGACCAAAAAGGTCAAAAAATATACGGGTGAAAAAATTGCCCTGGATTTTTTCCAGACAGATATAAAAAATGTATTTCGCATTCTTCG
>JASFFF010000281.1:0-5436 GCA_050124445.1 Desulfosarcina sp. | reverse complement strand
CAATCGCCTTGCTGCCGGCAGGCGTCTATTCGACGTTTTGGACTTGCTCTCGCAACTTCTCGAGCTCTGATTTTACCGCCACGATGATATGCGACATGCTGGCTTTACCCGATTTTGCCCCCATGGTATTGAACTCCCGGTTAAATTCCTGAAGCAGGAAATTCAACGGTCTTCCCGCCGGGCGGTCATCGTCCATGCGTTCCCTGAACTGCTGGATATGGCTGCTTACCCGGACAATCTCTTCGGAGATATCACTGCGGTCCGCCAACAGGGCCGCCTCCTGGGCGAGGCGCGCCTGATCGATCGCTACAATGCCATCGGTCAGTGCATCGATGCGTTCCTTGAGCCGTTGCCGGTAAACCAGCGGTAATTGGGTTGCCTGAGAACGGATCTGTTCCAGATTGGCTTCGATGACATCCAGACGTTCACGAAAATCCCGGACCAGGTTGGCACCTTCCGCCAGGCGCATGGCATCCAGATCGTTCAAGGCGCTTGTCAGACAGGCCATCACCTGAGGCCGAACGGTGTCCACATCTTTTTCCACCTCAACGGCCTGGATCATGCCGCCCCCGGCCAGGACCGTTTCCAAGCAAACGGGGCCGTCTATCCCGAGGACGTGGTTGAGGTGTTCCAGGGCCTGATAATAGGCCCGGGCCCGGGGGAGATTAACGGCGAAATCGATGCCTGCTTCCGATTCATCTTGGATCTGCACGCGCACGTCTATCCGACCGCGGGCCACGGTTTCAGAAATGAGGCCCCGAATCTGCTCTTCAAGGGACTCGAAGCCATGGGTTAGCTTCAGGGCCACATCCCGATGCCGGCTGTTGAATGCGCGAACCTCCACGCGCACGGTGTAGGGCGTTCGTTGGTTTTCCGCCCGTGCGTAGGCGGTCATGCTCTTGATCATGGCTGCTCCCCAACCACCGAGTGATGAATTGCCCAATTCCTAAGCCCAACAACCTGAACCCACAAATAACAAGCGCCCAATCTCAAATAAACCCCAAATTAGAATATCTAAATTTCTGATAATATTAATTAATTAAAAAGGTTTAGAATTAATCCTTCAATCCTTCACGCGTTTCAGCTCTAGCATGTATTTTTTCCGAACCAGGCATAAAAAGTCAATCAGGTGCCCGTCGGCATAGTCGGGAAACGTCCACGGCAGGCTGCGAAACGCCCCCTTTTGATAAATCAGTGTCAGATCCGCATAGATGTTTTGGCCAAGGTAGATGCGGTGGGTGAAATTTTTCCCGGTAGCCAGGACAAACCGCTCGGGCAGCAGATAACCGGGATCGATATTTACCCGACGCCGGCCATGCAGCCGGTAACTGTGCTCCAACTGATTGGTCAATCGTTTGATGGCAGGCAGTTGCCCCTGTTCGATCAGCGAATCGAAAACCACCAGTCGGCGGCTCAGCGGCGACCCCATCTCCTTGTGATAGTAAGTCGTATAATCAAACCGCAGCCAATCGCTGACCATATCCACGCGACCCAGATGCACCTGCAGTGCCTGCGCCACGTCGGTGGCGAGGACCTTGTCCTTCAAGAAAAACCCCACGATCAGTTTAGCGGGCGTTGGGGGACGAGGGTCACTCATCGGTCACGGATCGTCTGGGTAGCCATTTATCCTGCGCCGCTTGGAATACAGCCTGTTACAGACCGTTGCCGAACCCGAGAAACCGCGGTCGGCAACAGTCTCAACAGCGAGCGAATGGGGGCCTTACAATAATTGAAATGCGGGTTCATCGCCGATGTTGATCGAACGGGCGCCGCTTCCAATCGACTGTGTGTCAAAGCGGTTTGGCCTCTTCAATCAACATGATGGGTATGTCATCCCGGATTTCATAGACCAATTTACAGGCTTCGCAAATGAGCCCGTTTTCTTTGTCATTAAGATGAATATCGCCCTTGCACTGGGGGCAGGCAAGGATCTCAAGCAGTTCCGGGTTGATCGCCATGGGTTGCACCTCTTTCCTCGGTAATACCTTAACATATTGATATATATTTGTTTATTTTATAATTATTCCTACTTTCAGCGGGGCATCCTCGATGGACTGCCTGCGGCACGTGTGATCGTGTATTTTTTCGGCATTCGCACGCCTTGATCGCGTCCGTTTGCCAAACTACCAGAAAGCAGGTGCCGGTTGTTCGGATGCGAACTCATGCCTTATCTCCGGATAGTTTGCGGGCGATGGCGGTGGTGCTGTGACCTTCAAGAATCTCCACCAGACTGACCCGCCCCCCGTAAGACTCAACGACCGCTTTACCCACCACATCTTCGATACGGTAATCCGCACCTTTGACCAGAATGTCCGGCTTCAGGCGGCCGATGAGGTTGAGCGGGGTGTCTTCGTCAAAGAAGACCACCATATCAACATCCTCTAGCGCACTTAAAATGGCCGCTCGGTCCCGGCCTGTCAAGATCGGCCGTTGGTCGCCTTTGAGCCTTTGAATGGATGCGTCGGTATTTAGCCCGACGATCAGGCGGTCACCCAATTGTCGGGCCTGGTGAAGCAAGCTCACGTGGCCGGGATGCAGCAAATCGAAGCAACCATTGGTAAAAACGATCCGTTGGTCCACCTGGCGCCAGAGCGAAAGGCGGGCATCCGCCTCCTCAAGATCGGCCACTTTCCACAGGGTCGTTGCCGGTTTGCGCTGGTTTTCACCGGCCAGCGCTTTTTCCAATTCGTCCCAGCGGACGGCCCGCGTGCCGAGCTTGGCGACAACGATTCCGGCAGCCATGTTGGCAACGGATGCCGCTTCGGCAAAAGGCAGCCCGGATGCCGCAGCGGCTGCCAGGGTAGCAATGACCGTATCGCCGGCACCGGATACATCGAAAACCTCTCTGGCCCGGGCGGCAATCATCACCGGCGAACCTGCTTTGCCGAACAGGGCCATTCCCCGGGGGCCACGGGTGACCAGCAGCCAGTCCAGGGACAGTCGTTGGCGAATCTCTCGGGCCACGGGCAACAGATCGCCATCGTCGGAAATTCGGGTGCCGGAGACCCATTCCAACTCGGCCGTATTCGGCGTCACACATGTTGCGCCGGCGTAGCGTTCCCAATTCTTGCCCTTGGGATCGATGAATACGGGAACCTTGTTTCGCTTACATGCCTTTATGATTGCTTGCATAAACCTACCGGACGAAAACATACCCTTGCCGTAATCCGACAGAATGACCGCATTGACGCGGGGAAGTATTTCCTCAGCGGCCGTCAACAAGCGCTGGGCGGTTTGGGAGTCGATGCCGCTGCCGTCTTCTTCGTCCAAGCGCACGACTTGCTGCTTGCTGGCCATGATCCGTGTCTTGGTCGTCGTGGGCCGACCGGGTACCACCAGACAATGGTCCTGTATCTGACCGGCCGTCAGCAGCTCCCCAAGCCGATCCGCTGCTGCATCCACTCCGACGAGTCCGATCAGGGCCGCGGTGCTTCCCACGCCGGAAATGTTGGCGGCCACATTGCCCGCTCCGCCCAACCGGTGGGTTTTTTCATTGACGTTGACCTTGACCACCGGAACCGGTGCCTCCGGGGAAATCCGACGCACGTCTCCCCAGTAGTAACAGTCCAGCATCAGGTCTCCCATTACGAGAATCGTGTTGTCGCGCAATCGGTCCGATAGAAGGCTGAGAACAGGCAACCGGCTCACATCGCATCTCCAGAGAGTTGGGGCAAACCGCTTTCAATCAGCCAGGCCCAATAGTGTAGTATAAAGATGTGGGCCTCTTGAATGCGGGCGGTGGTCGTGCTGTCCACCACGATGGCCCGGTCCACCATGGGCGCGAGATCGCCCCCATCGTTTCCCAGCAGGCCCACGGTCTTCATTTGATGGGCATCGGCGCGTCGGACGGCCTGGATGACATTTTCCGAACATCCTGAAGTGGAAATGCCAAGCAGGATGTCACCGGGTTGGCCAAGGCCGTCTACTTGCCGGGCAAAGATCTCATCATAGCCGTAATCATTGCCCAAAGCGGTCAGGACCGAGGTGTCTGTCGAGAGGGCCACCGCCGGATAGGCGCGGCGTTCTTTTTCGAAGCGGCCCACGATTTCTGCAGCAAAGTGTTGGGCGTCGCTGGCACTGCCGCCATTGCCGCAAACCAATATTTTTCCGCCTGCGAGCAGACACTGCAACAGCAGGTTGCCGCTGTGCGTCAATTCGGCAGTCATGCTTTTCAGATTTTCAAGGCAGCGCACATGCGCATCGATCATCGCGTTGAGCATGGATTCTCGGACTCCTTTTATGCATATTCACAGATCGCAGCAGCCAACAGGGGAATCATTATTTCATGATGCCCGGTGATGGCATAGCCGTGCCCGCCGGCAAGCACGGGTCGCTGGACCACGTTGATGCCGGGACGATAGTGCTGAATCATGTCGAAGTTGGCTGTGGTGAACTCACTGACCGGATGGCCCAAGTTGCGGGCCACGGCCAGGGCCTTCAAGAATACCTCGGGCATGATGACCGCACTGCCCAAATTGAGCACCACACCGCCACCGCCGAGTTTGCAGACAGTCGCTGCAAAAATGCGAAAATCCCTTAGCGAGGCTTCGCCGATGGCTGCACCGCTGGCCGAGGGGTGCTGGTGGACGATGTCGGTGCCCAGGGCCACATGCAGGGTGTAGGGGATGTTCAACTGGTGGGCCCGGGCAATCAGGGCGCGATGGAGATGGGGCGCCTTCTCTTCGATCAACAAGGCCCCGACTGACTCACCGAATCCTTCATTGCCGGCAGCCGCCCGAACGGCCGCATCGTTGACCAGCTGGGCCGTATCCGCTGCCATGCCAAATGAACCGTCTTCCAACTGCGAAGCCACATCCTCTGACGTGTGACCGAAGCGGGCCAGCTCTGTATCGTGAATGGCCGCCGCACCGTTGGAGGCCAGGTGGGTAATGAAACCGTCGGCAGCCAGACCGGCCAGCACCGGCGCACAGCCGGTCTTAATCACGTGGCCGCCGAACATGACCATGACCGGCTTATGATCCTGCCTGGCATGGACAACCGCATGGGCCACCGATTTGAGATCATCGGCTTTCAATACCGCCGGCAGGCGTTCGAGAAACGCCGAAAAAAGCAATCTGCGTTTGGCCGGGCCGCCCTCAAGAGCGGTCGTCACCGTCGACGCCCGTGCCGAGGCCTGGTAGGTCTTGATTAAAGAAAGGTCGATTTCATCGTGAGGCATGATTCTCTACTTTTTAAAAAGGAGCGCGTATTGCCCTGCCAATTGGTACGGCAGGAACCTGCACAACGGTATGTCGACAAGCGGTCAGTAAATCGGTCCAGCCAAATACTCTCTTATATAATGCCGTGTGTGGAATGGCAATGGCTATCCACGAATCCCGTAGCCGCCGTTTGGCTGTTGGTTGACAAGAACTCAATTGCAAGCGCATCGTTTACAAAAATGGCTGCATGGGTTAAGTAGCAGCCACGTTGGGTGCA
>JASFFF010000280.1:0-5482 GCA_050124445.1 Desulfosarcina sp. | reverse complement strand
TAACGAATGTCAAAACAGCGTTACGCTTTAAGTGTAAATGCAAATGTGGTTGCGTGATCAGGGGGATGGTTGAACGTCGGCAAAGTTTGAGAAAATCAGTGGGTTTAGAAGGAATGCTCTTATTTATAGATAGTTATGGCCGTACAAATAAACAGGCTGTCAGGATAAATGACATTTCCATGACAGGCCTTCAGATTTCGGTAGACATCAAGCCCGAGTTCGCAGTTGGAGATAATGTAATTATCATTTTCAGATTGAACGATAGGGAGCAAACTGAAATACAGGAAAATGCAACCGTTATAAGGATCAATGCTAACACAGCAGGACTTAAATTTGAATCTTCAGGGCTTTTCGGAAAACTCAGTTTTTATTTAGTGGACTGATCAATTCATGCCTCACCAGATTACTGGAACGAGACTACAATAATCAGTTAAGATGAATTCTATTGTGGCGGATTGGCCCAAAGCAATCGGTTTATCCGTCTCGATGAATAATCCATCTGCTCCAATACTCGTTACCACATCACGGAAATCACCTCCCATTTTATACCCATCTTCATTTAGTTGGACAGATAATCGCAATAGGCCTTCAGTTCTGAGGCTATCATATCAGCAGATTGTGACAGATGCAGTCACAGCCTGACTGAACTGGGATTATTTATTGTTTCAGGCTTCCTTATACGTCCGACCACCATAGATAAAAGAAATTTCTCGGTGGTAAAAGTGGATCCATGGACACGATACCGGCCGACACCCCTTCCGAAGCGACATCGGCATTCGTGCTTCCAACCGAGACTAGCAGTTTCGCTGATCCATGCGCCGGTATTATCATGACCGGCTTTGATGGTATACCACCTCCAATATCGGTAGAGCGCTCGTGATGACCGTCACCATCAAAATCGATTACAGCCACACCGGTTTTGTACTCGAAGGCATACAGCCGGCTGAGTCCACCGGGTTTGCAAGGATCAGAATTGTTCGGGTCAAATGAAGTGATGTAATAAACTTTATTAAAAACCATACCTTCAGCAAGAACCTTTTCCCCTGGCCCAAGCTGTATATAATAGCCTTTGTCACTGGTAAACGTAGGCGGGGCCGCTGCCGGATCGGTTATATCGACCAAATCTAAATCATCGACTGTATAGTCGCTGTGATCATCCATGACTGCATAAATGCGATCGTCAGTCGCTGGGTTGCAGGCGTCATTTCTATCTCCGGTGCCGAAAAATACCAGGTCGTATCCCCTTTCCAAGGTTACGGACGGCGGATAAAAAATCTTGCGGGTATCGGCAGTATCAAAAAGAATGTGAGAATTCCAATCATTGACATTCTCATTGGTATCCGGGAATTCGAGGGGTGTCGTTCCGTCGTCTTCAGTGAACCGCCCAAAGCGCAACATCTGCCCCCCCATGTCGCCGACATACATTTTATCAGCATACCCGTTGCTGTCCAGATCGATTACAGCTACCGAACTGGGAATACTGAAGCCCATGCCCATTCCTTCAAATTTTTTTACTACGGCCCCGGTAAACACATCGATAACTGCAACTAAGTTGCCTGTAGAATTGTCAGCACTGTAACCGCCTCCGACAACCATTACGTCTGTTCCGGTTAAATCATTATCCGAGGTTTTCACACGGGTGAATACCGGTTCGGACCAGGTCTGGCCTAAGTTCAGACTGACCGAAGGGGCGACTGACCAGAGAACTGCTGGTGCAGTCGGATCGGTGATGTCCAGCGCCCAATAATGATCACCACCTGACCTTTCGCCAAAAACGAGAATGGCCTGTTCCCCGACCTCAACTACGGTATCCTGATCGCCATCAATAAATACCCTGGGGCTCGAATCGACATAGTAGGGATGACTCGTCCCCTCTAAAATATCCTTAAGACGCGGAAGAAGGTCCGGAGGGATGAAACCCCACATTTCGGTCCCATCGGAATCAAGAACAGCATGCAGCATGCCATCGTTGGACCCATAAAAGATTACCGAGCCATTAATCGTACTATTGCTGTAGCTGACCACCGCCGGTTCGCTATGTAGGATGTCACCGGTAATGACGGCTCTGTTCTCAGTGGTATCGTTGTCATCGTCTTCGTCGAGAACATCCGCACCGCGGATGAAATTGATCACCTTGTCAACACCACTAACTGTGATACCGTTCACCGTTATGTCTGTAGGATTGTCCAAAAGGCTTGCGTTGACGTTGCCATTCGAAAACGCATTGAATGAAGAGGTGATATCGGTGGTGATACCGAAATAAGAAAATATTCCCCGGTTCTGGTTATGGATGTAATTGGACTTGGTCGGATCAGCCCAATGTTTGGTTTCCCAGTAGGGGCTGGCTGTTTCTTTCAAGGCGCCATTTGGCCACGTGGCTGCCGCGCCATTGCTGTCAACGATTTCAGGCTCTCCATTGATATTGTTAAGCAAACCAAATTTGGCGAGATTTCCTTCCCAGAAATTGCCAGCATTGGGTTTGAACAGTGCCATGTAAATTCGATCGCCGCTCGTGGTACGGGTTACCGGAACAACCGGTGCCGTAAAGGTCGTTGTGTTTTCAAGAATGTCATTGATCGCGGCCAATAATTCATCGGCAAGGTTATCCGGGTTATCAGCCGTGTAGTGGTACTTGCCATATTCTGGATCGGTGTCGTCATACAAATTGAAGTTGCCGTTCCCATTGTTGGAGGCGTTGGCCAAAAAGGCATTGCTGGCATCGTCGCCCATGAACCCGAGCGTGTAGGTGTATACCCGCTGAAACCCGTCAGAATAACCGACAATATCATTGGTGTAATGATAAGCGGCCACGTCATCGAGCCAGGTGGTACCATTTTCATTGGTCGGTATGGTGTACGTGGTACCCGAAATGGTCAAGCTGGTTCCTTCGCCATCAGCGTCATAGTCGGAAAAAGCAGCAACAGACGATTGAGACGGTACGTCCCGATCCATGGAGGATACGCCGGGCGAAATAACGAGAGAAAACAACTTGCTGCAGTACTCTTCAACGACACCTGATGAATTTGATGCATAGTATCCGCCTACTGTAGCCAAACCCTCTGCCAGGGGTGAGTAGGTTACCGTCCCCATATTGTTGATATTATTGACGAAATTTGAATCTAAAACATTATTTGCCGGGTCGGCCGCTAAAGGCTCATCAACCACCAACCCAAGCGGCTGAACGTTGGATGCGCCGGATGAATTTGAAGTAAAGTTGTAAATACCGAATTTGGCACGGTTTGCCGTCATCTTGGCCACTTTCATGATGGCCAGTTTCGCGTAGTAGAAACGCGTTTTAGACGGAAGGTCAGACCCATCTCCGGTGTAGTTTCCCGAGTAGAATAACCAGTTAAGGTAGTTTGAGGCGTATCGGAATTGAGTCGCATTATCCTTTACGCCATTGGCGTCAACTGACGCTGACGGAACGGCAGGCAGGGTGATGGTCCGACCGTTGATGGTCCAGGTGGGCGTCGTGCCATCCGACGCGATCCCTGTATTCGACAAGGTTAGATTTGGCTGGATTTCGTAAAGGTAATAGGTGTTACCGGATTTATTAAGGGCGTAGCCACCTGGATTGCTAAACACGCTTCCAACCGCAGTGTAGTCGCTGGCACTGTTGTAATTGCTGTGCCAGATAATTTGTTCCATTTCAGCGCCATTGTCGAGCAAAAGGACAATGTAGGGTGGCACGTCATCCGCCGTCACCGAAAAGATGCAGGTATCATCGCTGTACGCACTGCTGGCAAGTATAAGGAGAACAGATAAAACCAGAATGCCTGTTATTGTTTCTATTCTCTTTGATTTCATCCCAGCCATCCATTTCTTTATCTGTTTAACTCATTGTTGGGCACATGACAGCCGGCATCACAGCCCGATTCGGTAAAATCCCACTTCAATCTGCTGGGTCGTATTCCTCGGTCCGGTTCCGATAGCGACCGACTCATATGTATGGGCCTTGAATTTGTTGGCTTGGTAACCGGACCCCCGTGGCGCCGTGAAAGGTCCGATGTACTGGACGGATCCGCTGAAAGCACTGCCGTTCCCCAGGTTAAAAGGTGCAACCGTTCCAGCGGTGATCGGAACATAGGGATCTGAATTGTTTGGATACAAATGCGGCGTTGCCGGATCGATGTTGCCCGCTCCGTACAGATTGGTATTATTGATCAAATATGCTCTCGATGACTCGGCACTAAAAAACGCCATCTTGTGTAGGTTGTGATTGGTAGCACTCTGCAATTCAAAATTGGAAATATTGATCCCGGATATACCTATAATGGTCAGTAGGGTAAGGATCATCAAGGCTATAATTGTCGCAAACCCTTTTTCGTCTTTTGATTTTATTGACCTGCGTTTCAATTTCTTTTCCATCATCATGGCTCCGGAATTAAATGTTGAATGGTTGCCCCTTTGTCCACATTTAGTTGGTGGGAGACCGTTACCTGAATTTGCTTGGCATCATTGGTTCCATCTCCGTTCAGATCCGCCATAGCAACGTTCCACACCATGGAGTAGCCGCCAGCATCTATTTGATGGGGATTCAATGCAGGATCCAGCTCTGCGCTGGCATAGGGGAGCGCCATGAGGTTTTCCAGCTGATCTTCGGCCATTATTAGTGCATCCGTTATTTGTCTGGCGCCGGCATTGCCCGAGATAGCCGACACTTGCATGGTCGCAACCGCGAGCAGGCCAATTGAAAATATCGCAATGGCAATCATGAGTTCTATCAGGGAAAATCCCTTTTGAGACTCCAAAGTATTATTGATGATGGCATGCTGACTGCGCATAAAATATTCCTTAT
This sequence comes from Desulfosarcina sp., assembly GCA_050124445.1. Taxonomy (GTDB): domain Bacteria; phylum Desulfobacterota; class Desulfobacteria; order Desulfobacterales; family Desulfosarcinaceae; genus Desulfosarcina. The sequence continues at coordinate 684 of JASFFF010000280.1, read as the reverse complement.
TAAATTCCAAGATTGCGGCACATGACCCGTCCGCCTGAATTGCGTGTTACCGTTCCTACTCTTCCGGCCAGTTCCTCGACCGCCAGATTGATAACCACAACGCGAATATCTTCAAGATTGGCCGCCGGTACAGGATCGCCCAAGTTGTTGCCAGCCTCGTCTAAATAGGCAAATCCTGATGCTGCCGGATCTATTCGATCGACGAGAGTTCCTGTATCAGCTGCACCGGTACCTTCGTAAAATGTCTTTATGAGATCACGGGTGCCTGGCCGAATGTTGTATGTTATCCGTTCAAAATCAAAGGCGTCGACATCACCGTTTCTGTTAATATCTGCAGTGACCCTGAATTTTGTGGAAGATGCTTCCTCGAAGCCGAATCTGAAGGACCGAATTGGATCGAGACCGGCCAGTCGGATGTCTTGAGCCATCATAATTCGGGCGGTCCTGAGGCTTTGCTGCGCCCGCGTGGCTGCGCTTTGTTCCGTGCTAATTCTGCTGCCGGTCGTAAATTGCTGAATTATGGCTATGGACAATATACTGAAGATTGCCATGCCGACCAAAAGCTCGACCAGGGTAAAACCTTTGTTTGTCATATCCAGTCTTTTTTCAGCCATACCTTCACGCCTTCGGATTAAATGGGATCTTTTTCCAAAAATATTATCGACACCCCAATGCCAACCTTTA
>JASFFF010000279.1:0-5483 GCA_050124445.1 Desulfosarcina sp. | reverse complement strand
GCCGGCCAATATCCGCTCGAGCGTGTCGATCTGCTCTGCTGTCCGGTCCATTGCCCCATAGGCCCTGCCCAATTCCAACTGGGCCCGCAGATTGGTGGGGTCAATGCGAATCACCTCCAGCAGGGTTGGTACCACCTGCTCGTACTGACCGATGGATTTGTAGTACATGGCCAGGATAAAATGGGCCACGGCATTGTCCGGATCCCGCTCGATGGGCCGCTTGTAGGCGGCGATGGCATCTTCCGGCTGATCGAGGCCTACATAGCAACTGCCTAGTCCATACCAGGCATCGGGATCATCCGGGTTGGTTTCCGCGGCCCGCTTAAAGTAGGTCAGGGCCTCCTCATACTCTCCCTGTATGGTCAACCGGGAGCCCTTGCTGCAAAGCGAAGCCGCCAGCGCCGGACCGCGGCGCGAGTTTCTGATGGTCCATTCGGCGACAGACAATTCCGTACGCTCCTCGGAGAGCATCTCGATTGCGCCGACAGAGACGGCAAAATTGAGGTTTTGCCCCTTGGCAGCCTGAAAAGTGACCACACCGACGGCTTCTCCTTTCTGGTTGAGCACCGGGCCGCCGCTTGATCCCTGTGAAATCGGCGCAGTCAATTGCAAGATGTTGCCGCCCCCCGGGATTTCACGCACTGCGGAGATGATGCCCTCGGAGACGGTCTGTTCCAAGCCCAGGGGACTGCCAACGACGAATATGTTGTCGGCCACGGCGGGCGCTTCCGCTGATAGAGGGACTGGCGTCACCTGATTGGCAGGGATGTCGATGCGTACCTTGATCAGGTCGACTACCTTGCTTCTGGCCATGACGGTGGCCACCGGGTACTGGCTGCCGTCCTCTGTTTTGATTTCCGCATTGTATGCGCCGTCCAACACGTGAAAATTGGTCAACAGGACACCATTTTTTGAGATGAAAAATCCACTGCCGATGGAAGATACATCCCCATCCACATCATAATTGATTACCGTTACAACCGACTTCTGGATAGGCCTGACCAGGCCTTTCAATCCCAGGGGCGGCTGATCCGAGGCTGTCCGGCTTCCAGAACAGGCATAGAAGAACAGCAGTGCACCCAGCGCCATCGGCAGCGTCAATCGTCGTCGTATCATGGCATACCTCGCCGTTGGTTGTTCCAATTAAAACCTTTCCCAAAACACATTATACGGATGCTTTGTGGCTTTTCAACCGACTTGACGGTTTCGCTTTACGACCGATCCTACACTTGTGCATTCCGGCAGCTGCCATCCGTGGCCTGCGCATGGTTGGGTCGGTGCTTCGCATCCGCGGTCAATTTTCGTTACCAGGTTTGCTGACCCGTAGCGGCGATGCATCGGCTGAAAGATGCCGTATCACCTGTTGATGGTTCCGTAAAAAGTCCGATATCTGCGTTACGCTTCATCCCTCGTCACTGCGGAGTACCCATAAGTACGCCTCCTTCCTCGGGACTCGCAAGCCTTGATCTCGGCGCTTTTTGCTAAACCATCCGCTTTTCGACTTTTTACGGGTCTATCAACTGTTGGTTTGTTCTTGTGGTGTTTTTGGGGTAAGATCGCTTTCGCGATAATCATCGCATTTCGACTGACGATCGAAAGCAGACCGCCAACCCGATCGGAGTATGACAATCATGAATGACGAAAAGGTTAATAATGTTGTGGTCGTTCTTTTGGTGGTATTTATTTCAGCCATATTCCTATCCATGATCCGCTCATTTTTGATGGCTATTTTCCTGGCCGGCATTTTTTCAGCCATATCCCGCCCCATTTATCTGAGGCTGGGATCCGTGCTGAGAGGTCGGCGCAGCCTGGCATCGGTATTGACATTGGTGCTGATTATTATTGTTGTTGTCGTGCCCCTGGCTGTGCTCACGGGGGTCGTCACCGGCCAAGCCATCAAGGTCAGCCAATCGGCAGCGCCCTGGGTCAAGAGCCAGTTCGCTCAGCCGGGTGCCTTTTCCCAATTTCTCGAATCCATTCCCTACTATGATAAAATTGCGCCCCACAGCGAAACGATTCTTCAAAAGGCGGGAGAGTTGGTGGGCGGCATCAGTCAGTTTCTGGTCAACAATCTCTCCTCGGCGGCGGTGGGGGCGGTCAACTTTTTGTTTATCCTCTTTGTCTGGCTATACACCATGTATTTCTTTTTGATGGATGGTGAGAAATTGCTGGAGAAGATACTTTACTATCTGCCGCTTCAGGATCACGATGAACAGCAGATGCTGGATCGTTTTACCTCGGTGACGCGGGCAACACTCAAAGGGACCGCCGTCATCGGCATTCTTCAGGGCGGCCTGGCCGGCCTGGCCTTTTGGGTGGTGGGCATCCCCAGTGCCACCTTCTGGGCCGTGATCATGGCGGTGCTCTCAATTATCCCCAGCGTCGGAACTGCCGTCGTTTGGCTGCCGGCGGTAATCATTCTCGGACTCGGGGGAGCCATCGGCAAGGCCGTAGGTTTGTTTATATTCTGTGCGCTGGTGGTCGGGAGCCTGGATAACGTTCTGCGGCCGATTTTGGTGGGCAAGGATACCCAGATGCACGAATTGATGATTTTTTTCGGCACGCTGGGCGGTATATTCATGTTTGGCATGGTAGGGGTGATCATCGGTCCCATCATCGCCGCACTCTTCGTGACCATCTGGGAAATTTACGGGCAGGCGTTTGCAGGTATTCTTCCGGACACGGGGTATGTGCTGCGCAAAAAACAGGAGCAGGCTGAGGCCGCTGGGGATGAGAAAGATTAACAGATGATTAAATGGTATGGGAGCGTTTTTTCTAAAGTCACTTCTAATGCTCGTCGGACCCGTATGCTTTTTTCAGCTCTAGGCTCTGCTTCAGATAGGTCTCCAGTCGCTGTTGAACCCGTCCGAACACGCTCTCCGGCGGATAGTTGCCGTCGGCGTCCGGCTTGCCGGCAGCCGTGCCGGTGAGAATTTCGATGCCCGCTTCAATGGTGGCGACCTGCCAGATATTAAATTGACCCTTTTCCACAGCCTGGATAACGCTTCGTTTCAGCATCAGGTTCTTTACATTAGACACCGGGATCATCACCCCCTGCTTGCCGGTCAGTCCCTTGCTGCTGCATACGTCGAAGAAGCCCTCGATCTTTTGGTTGACGCCCCCGATGGACTGCACCTGCCCTTTCTGGTTTACCGAACCGGTAACGGCAATCCCCTGCCGGATGGGAATCCCCGACAGGCTGGAAAGAATGGCGTACAATTCTGTGGAAGAGGCGCTGTCCCCGTCAACACCACTGTAGCTCTGTTCAAAGGTCAGGCTGATGGACAGACTCAAGGGATAACGCTGGGCGAAGGTGCGGCCCAGGTAGCCCGAGAGAATCAGCACCCCTTTGTCGTGGGTTTTGCCGGACAGCTTGGATTCACGTTCGATATTGATGACGCCGGATTTGCCCATGAATGTCTCGGCGGTAATGCGCGAGGGACGACCGAAGGCGATTTCACCCATCTGGTAGACCGCCAACGCGTTCACCTGGCCCACCGCCTCACCGGCGACGTCGATCATGATGGTGTCTTCGACGTAGTTTTCGTGGATTTTCTCTTCGTACAAATTGTATCGGAAACGGTGCTCCGTGAAGGCTTTGATCACATGCTTGGATGCCACCCTTTCGGCATTGGCTTTTTTGGCCCAGTAATCGGCCTCTTTGATCACCCCGACGACGCTGCCGAACCTCAAGGAAAGCTTGTTCTTGCTGTCGATGGCCTTTTCACCGTACTCGACAACGGCCGACACCCCGTCGGCGGTAAACGGCAGCAGCCCTTCGTCCCGGCAGACCCGGGCGATAAATTGGGCGTAGAGCTTGACGGTTTCGTCGGTGCGGGTCACCTCGTAGTCGAAGTCGGCACGTACCTTGAAAATCTTGTTGAATTTGGAATCATAGTTTTGAAGGACCTGGAACGGCTCATATCCGCCCAGCAAAATGACCTTTACGTCCAGTGCCACGGGTGCCGGCCGCAGTGAGGCGGTGCCCAGTCCCATGTTACGGGACATGTCTTCGATGAAGAGCATCCTGTTCTGCAAGGCGCGTTTGAGGGATTCCCATACCTGCGGATGGGCCAGAACGGATGCCACTTCAAGAATTAAAAACCCGCCGTTGGCCTGAAGCAGGGCTCCGGACTGCACCATACTAAAATCTGTGATCAGTGCGCCCATGAAGGCTTTTTTCTCGATGCTGCCAAAAACGTTCTGATAGGTGGGGTTGGGCTCGAATACCACCGGTGCGCCGGTCAGACCGGCGCGGTCCTCCAGCACATTGACCCGGTAGCGGTTTAGTGACAGCTCCATGGCAGGCCCCGCCGCTTCGCCGTTGTCCGCCGCTTCCTTGGATGGGGGCATAAACAGGCCCACATTTTCCACCATGTCCGCCTGCATATCATCTAAAAACTGCAATATTTCAGCCTGATCCTGATAGTTCTCGCGGACCAGGTCCAAACGGCTTTGCACCACGAAGCGGGTCAACCCTTCCGCCAGCTGCTGGATCTCTTTCTGCTGAGCATGATTGAGCCGGCTTACCTCGCGCATGGTTGTCTGAATTTCTTCTTGAAACGCCTGGACGGTGTTTTCGATGCCGGCCCGCTGCTCATCGGTGAGACTTTCAAACGCCTCCTGGGTAAAAGGGGCCTCTCCGTTCATGGGGATCGTTTGATAGCCGGACGGGGTTTTTTCTATCTTAAGCTGCTTTTTCAACGCCGATTGGTCCAACTTGGCCAGGTGGCCATTTTTCTCTTCGGCATATCGTTTTTGAATGTCGACAACTTTTTCTCGGAAGGATTCGGCTTTAAACTCTTTGGGCAGGCGAATTTTCAGGTCGCTGATCAAGCGGTTCAGGCTTTTGGCAAAGCGAGCGGCATGTCCGGGTGATACCGGCAGGATATTGGGGCGGTATTCGTCCTTGAAATTGTTGACCATGATCCAATCCGGAGGGGTGGGCAGATCTTTGGCCGCCTTGCCGATGATATCCTGTACGATGGTTGTCTTGCCGGTACCTTCGGGGCCGGTAACGAAGATGTGGTAGCCAGGACTTTGCATTTCCAGGCCAAAGGAGATGGCCCGCACCGCGCGCTCTTGACCGATCACCTGGTCCAGCGGTTCAATGTCGGCGGTGGTTTCAAAATCAAAGATGGACGGGTCACACAGGCAGCGCAGATCGTTGGGTGCCACTTCATTTTCTGCAGTCATGGGGGCTCCTCGGTAAAATTATCAAATCCGGCGCTGCAAGCCATGCGGCCGGTCGGTCGGGTATCGGTAAACACTTCAGAAATAGTGGATGGATGCACAGGTGTCAAGAATTGAGCGCCGCGACATCGACATCGACCCAACGCCCACCAAATAGGATGCGCATCAGGTCTCTAAAACCGTTGATGATTTGCGCCGTTTACTTAGTCTATTCCTGACCTTCGGTCACGGTCAGTTTTAACCGCAACGACAGTTCATCCAATTGCGCCTTGCCCGCTTCCGCGGGTGCA
>JASFFF010000278.1:0-5502 GCA_050124445.1 Desulfosarcina sp. | reverse complement strand
AAGCCGAGAGAAATCTCGGGTGAAAACCCTGACATTTCAGCTGGCTTGAATGTATAATTTAACTTATGAAAGGATTTTGAACTCAATACGTTATTGTCAATTTCATTCTTGGAACCAATTATTTTCAGGGCCATGGCGCCTTTCTCGGTTTCTTTGGATGCAACTGACAAGGCGACATGAACATTCTCTATGATGAAACTAGGCGTGCCCAGTTCAGGATTGTTGGCTGTTTGGATTTCATTTTTAATAGCGGTAATGATTTCATCGATTTCAAATTCAACGGCATGTGATGTTCCGCTCAGAAAAAAGGGATTGATTGCCAGTGAAAAAATGAAAAGGAAAAACAGCGTTTTTGTTTGATGCATTATCATATCGATCAGTTTCAACCCGAATTGATTATTGTGATCAGGCTCGAATCCAATTGGTTTTATTGTTAGAGGCGTTTGTGGTTTAGTGTACCATGAAAAAGAGACCGCTGAAAACCTAAATTGCGTATTTTCCCTTTTGGTCTATGGATGGATGTCTATTCACCTTGCAACCGCATCAAAGCCTGCACGCGTCTACAAGAGACTGTTGAAAAGTTGGGTTCGTGTCAATGGTTGGTTTGCAGGGCTTAAGGCCAGGTATTCGAATCGGATACCCCCGCATCCAATCCAAGTTGCACGCTGTCGCCAATAGCCAGTCTAACGCTTTCACGGAAATTAATTTCAAGCACAGACTGAATCTTTTCAGGTGAGCGAATGCGGGAACGGCTGCCGGGTCGGCCACGCTCAATGGCGACAATACGGCCTTCGGCGGATATGAATACAATTGCCAGTTCTATCAAAGTATTTTTCATCCAAAACGTCCGTTGTCTGGCATCTGGGAAAGTAAAGAGCATTCCGGTGCCGGGATGCAAAAAGGGACAATGCATCAGCCCTTTGCGCTGACTTTCCTTGGACGCAACTTGTGTAACCCTGAATGTTTGAATGACTTTATCGCTTCGGGTTATGGCTACTTTCCCCGTTTCTGGAAAACCACAGATCATGCCCGCAAACCCTATTCTTTCTTGGATTAAGAACGGCAAAAATACCATGGCAAGAATCCCACCCAATAGCTGTGACGTATTGGGAATCATTTCTTTGGTGTCGAGTATGAATGGCATATGGGCAACTGTGTGATGCTTGCAACTGTTTTATAGATCCAATTCAGACTTATCGAAAGGCCTGTTCAATTGCAATCGCATTTAATCTTGGACCAATTTGGGTGACCAATCAAACTTGTTGACTTCAACAAATATTGAAGATAGTTTTTTCAAATGGACAAGAAAGTTTTCTTCAATACCACTGTCACCGAATCCCTGATCAAGGAATTTAAAATATTGGCCATCGAACAGGGCAAGCGACAGAATGCGCTTTTGGAGGAGGCCATCAAGGATCTCTTGCGCAGATACGGCAAGGAACCTCCCAGCAATAGCGCATAGTAGGTTCGTTTGGTCGTTTCAACCAGGTGCGTTGCACCGGGTAACAACCACAACCTATTAAGTATTGACGGGCTTTTGTCGCACTGGCTTTTTTTATGAAAATTCAAGCCAACCGCTATGCGGATGGTCGTCGACTCGATGTTCACACAATCCAGATCCACATGGTTAGCGACAGGGGTAAGAATGAACAGTGAAAAATATACGAGCAAGGATTTGGAATCAATCAAAAAGGGGTAACCATGAATATCGGCAGCCTTTTACCGCACCATGCACGTTACCGCCCCGATCATCTGGCTTTTGTATGCGGGGAAGAACGATTTACCTACAAGGCATTCAACGCATACGTAAATAAGCTGGCCAATGCCCTGCTGGATGCCGGCCTGTCCAAAGGGGACAAATTCGCTACCGTCCTGCCCAACTGCACCCAGCTCATGGCGGCCTATTGGGCGGCGGCCAAAACCGGACTGGTTATCGTTCCCAGCAGCACCATGCTCAACGAAGGAGGGCTGGCCACCCTGCTGAAAAGCTCTGACACGGCGCTGGTAATCGCCGAAGCAGACTTTGCCGACGTTCTTGACCGCCTGAAAACAGAGCTTACGGCAATCAAAGCGGATCGTTATGTGCTGGTGGGCTTGGACGGACCACGCGAGGGATTTAGCAGCTATGAGGCATTTGTCGGGCCGGCCAGTGAGCAGAACCCACCCGAAATCCCCATTGACGACCAGGATATGTACAACATCATGTATTCCAGTGGCACCACCGGTGCCCCCAAGGGGATTGTGCACACCCACTATGTACGCGCCATGTACTGCACGATCTTCGCATCCTCGTGGCGCATGACGCCGGAAAGCGTGGCCTTGCACGCCGGTGCCATCGTCTTCAATGGTGCCATGCTGGATCTGATGCCCTGGATGTTTCTGGGCGCCACGTACATCCTGCACCAAACCTTCGACCCCGAGGCGGTGATTGCCGACATCGAAAAGGAGAAGGTGACCCACATCGTCATGGTGCCGGCCCAAATTGTCGCTATTCTCAACAGCTCTGCCTTCGACCCCAAAAAGCTCGAATCGTTGGAGATGATCCACAATGTCGGAGCCCCACTTCTGCTGGAATACAAACACCGCCTCAACGAGACGCTTCCCGGACGCTTTTATGAACTGTACGGCCTCACCGAAGGATTCATGACCGTACTCGACAAACACGACGCCATACGCAAAGTCGGTTCCGTTGGCATTCCGGCACCATTCATGGAAATGAAAATCCTCGATGTGGACGGCCGCGAATGCGCGCCTGGAGAAATCGGCGAAATTTGCGGCAAGAGCCCCATGATGATGCCCGGGTACTACAAGCGGCCTGATTTGACCGAAAAGGCCATCGTCGACGGTTGGCTGCATACAGGCGATGTTGGCTACGTCGACCAAGACGGCTTTCTTTTTCTCGTCGATCGCATCAAGGACATGATCATTTCCGGGGGGGTGAACGTCTACCCCAAGGACATCGAGGAAGTCGTCATTCGTCACCCCGATGTGAGTGAAGTTGCCGTGATCGGCGTTCCCGACGAAAAGTGGGGCGAAGTGCCCGTGGCTGCAGTTGTACTGATGCCCGATGGGACCCTCGACCCCCAAGAATTGATCACTTGGACCAACAAACGCGTGGATGCCAAATTTCAGCGCATCCGGGACGTGATCATCATGACGTCGTTTCCGCGCAACGTGGCCGGTAAGATGCTCAAACGTGAAATGCGGGATGCATACAAGCGTTCAGACAACAAAACGCCGTAGACATAAAACCTGAATCTTGCATGAAAATCATGCGCGAAATACAAATAGATTTTAAATCAAAGGCTTATGGAAAATTTCGACGCATATTGGAATACCTGACAGGTAAAACCAGGGGCAGTCATCTCTTCTTCTTGATTTTCACCCTTCGGGCGCGTCGGAGGCTTCCATCTGCGGCGTTAGTAAGGGCATGCAATAGTTCACTATGGCTGCACCCTTACATGCCTTGCAGATGAAAGCCTTCGACACGTGCAAGGTTCAGGTCAAACAAAGGCTGAAATCCGAATCAAGAAATTGCACCGTTATTGCCATATCGGCTTGGATGCCTTTATTTTTCAAAACACCATTCAATTCTGTCCGTATCCTTTCATACCGATAGTGGCCGCAAAACCAGCGCCCGTCCTTCAGCCACCAGGGTCTTATCCAGGATGGTCCAGGTCGGGTGTATGCGGCCCATCTACCATGGACCGGCCCTTTACTATCCGGAGAAGTAGACGATGACACAACAGATCGCCGACAGGCAGGACATCGATTTTGTGCTTTTTGAACAATTGAACGTGGAGACATTGTTCACTACCCATAAGCACCGAGATCTGAACAAGAAAATGATTGACATGGTGGTTACCGAGGCTCGGGCCTTCGGCATCAAGGAGATATTGCCTACCCTTGCCGAGGGCGACCAAGTAGGAGTTGCCTTTGAAAACGGCACGGTCAGTGTTCCTTCCTGCTATCGCCGCCCTTACCGTCTGATGATCGAAAATGAGTGGACCTCGCTGACAGAAAACCCCGGTGTCGGCGGCCAGGGCCTGCCCCACATGGTCATGCGCGCCGCCGGCGAATACTTCATCGGGGCCAACTACGCCATGGTGATTTACGCCATGGAAGGGCATGGAACCGGTAAAATGATTGAACTGTTCGGGACCCAAAATCAGAAAGATCTGTTTGTGGAAAAGCTATATACCGGCCAGTGGGGCGGTACCATGGATCTCACCGAGTCGGAGGCCGGATCCGACGTGGGTGCCCTGTCCACGTCGGCCAAACGCCTGGACGACGGCACGTATGCCATCAGCGGAAATAAAATCTACATCACCAACGGTGAACACGATCTCTCCGAGAACATCATCCACCCGGTGTTGGCACGCATCGACGGTGCACCGCCGGGAACCAAAGGAATCTCCATCTTTATCGTACCTAAATTCTGGGTGCATGAAGACGGCAGTCTGGGGGAATTAAACGACATCGTTTGTACGGGTACGGAAGAAAAAATGGGCTTACACGGCAGCGCCACCTGTGCCATGTCCATGGGCAGCAAGGGCGTTTGCCGGGGCCTATTATTGGGAGAAGAAAACGCAGGAATGAAAATAATGTTTCACATGATGAACGAGGCACGACTGGATGTGGGTTTTATGGGGTTCTGCCATGCCTCTGCGTCCTATCTTCATGCTGTGAATTTTGCTAGGCAGCGCATACAAGGTAGGGATCTGGCCGACGGAAAAAATGTCGAAGCGCCGTCAGTACCCATCATTCGACATCCTGACGTGCGCCGCATGCTGCTCTGGATGAAGGCCCATGTCGAGGGAATGAGAAGTTTTATCTACTATGTGGCCCGCTGCTTCGATCTGGCCGAGAGTGCTGCCGAAGAGAGCGCGCGTGAACGCAACAATGACCTTATCGCTTTGCTCACCCCTTTGATCAAGGCCTACTGCGCCGAACGCGGCCATGCTGTTTGTATCGAAGCCATGCAAGTGCACGGCGGCTGCGGCTATACCCGCGACTACCCCGTCGAACAATTGGCCCGGGACTGTAAGATCGCCTCCATTTTCGAAGGCACCGACGGCATACAGGCAATGGACCTGCTGGGTCGCAAGCTGGCCATGAAAAATGGCAGCGTTTTAATAACGTTCATGGATGAAATGAGAACAACCATCGATCTGGCAAAAAAGAGCGGCACGCTCGAACCCTTGTCGACGGCCATGTCTATAGCAACCACGCAGATCGAAGATACCGCCCGTTTGCTGGTCGAACAAACCGCTGGCCCCGATTATAAAACCGCCTATGCGTTCGCACATCCCTTCATGATGGCCATGGGCGACGTGATCATGGGCTGGATGCTGCTCTGGCGTGCCGTGGTGGCCACGCCCAAGCTTGAAGCACTTGTGGGCAGCCTCGATGATGAGGCGACGGCCCAAAAACTGGAAAAAAACAAGCATGCCGCCTTTTACCATGGCCAGCTGCAAAGCGCCCGCTATTATATCAATACCG
>JASFFF010000277.1:0-5504 GCA_050124445.1 Desulfosarcina sp. | reverse complement strand
CGGGAACCATGCCTTCGTGCTGCTCTGGTGTTTTTTCAAAGCGTTGAAGGGGCGCGCCAACCGGGTTTCCTTTCTCAATGCGTTGCAGCACCTGATCAGCCGCATCAATCGCCCCAAACATGCGTTGCGCTTTCTTCTGGCAGATTTCTGCAGACATTCCGATATTGTGGCACCCTCGGACCGCAATGCCATCATGCTGGTCAACATCCTCTTGAGAACGTACAACAAGGAGCTCGATGTCGATATCGAAATGACGCCTGAAGAGGTGCTAAACGTGCGCAAAGGATTGGACCAGGCCATCGTGCATTATGCCCAGTTTCGCATTGACGCGGTGGAATACCGGTTTGCAACCAAAGTCCGCGCCATTCACGAAAAGCTGATTGATCACTTGAACGCCCCGTCTCCAGACAAACTCGTGCCATCCGTGCGTCACCTGCTTTTTCTGGAACGTGAAATTTTGATTCTTCTTGCACTGCTGTCAGGCAAGACCGCTCACCTTATACTGATGTCGGCGTTGGCCGAGTACGGAGATCCCGAGCAAGGCATATACCGTAATCTCAGGTCGGCCATCTACCTGCCGGTCTTTTTGCAACACCTTAAAATCATTATCCGCGGCATCGGTCGGGTGGGTACCCGCGAAGATGTGGCCCGCCTCAGGCAAATCAGCGAACATGGCCTTGCGCTAACGGAAATCAACGCCACGCCCGAAAATCAGCGCGCCGTGATTCGGACGATGGAATGGATTGAAAATGTAATCCGGAATATTACCTCCGCCCCATGGCATCCAGCGTAACGCAAGGGACTCTTCAAGTGGACGAACGACTGTCGGCCAAACGTCTCCTCTCCGCAATCGAAAAGCAAGGCCTGATATCATTCCAGCAGGCACGGCACCTCTACGTCGATCGGGCCAAGCTGATCCAACAGTTCGAACGACGTCGAAGCCACCAGGAGGCAGCCGCATTCAACGAAAAGCGGGATAAGCCGTTTCTGTTCATTGACACCCTGGTGGCCCTGAACATCAAACGCAAGGACCATCCATCGAAAACGCTGGATGAGGACACGGTTTTTCAGGCCCTGGCCGACGACTGGAAGATCCCCTTTGTCAAGATTGACCCACTCAAACTGGACCTCAATATCGTTACCAGCACCATTCCCATCTCGTTTGCCAAAAATCATCTGGTGCTGCCCATAGAGGTCAGCCAAGGCAAACTCACGGTGGCCACGCCCAATCCCTTTAACCTGGAAGTGCTTGAAGATATCACCCGCGCCTCTCAGATGCAGGTCAGTGCCGTGGTGAGTCCGCGATCGGACATCATTAAGCTAATTGAAGAGTTTTTCGGTTTCAAGCGCTCGATTGCAGCCGCCGAGCATCAATTTGCAGGACCCACTGTGGATCTGGGCAATCTCGAACGCTATATCCAGCTACAATCGGCCGATGAACTGCCTTCCAACGACCAACATGTCGTCAATGCCGTCAACCATCTGTTCATCTACGCCTTCGACCAAAAGGCCAGCGATATTCACATCGAACCCAAAAGGGATGCAAGCCTGGTAAGAATGCGCATTGACGGGGTACTGCACACGGTCTACAAGCTGCCTAAAAATGTGCATTCGGCAATCATCAGCCGCATTAAGAATCTATCTGGACTGGACATGGCCGAAAAGCGGCGCCCCCAGGATGGTCGCATCAAGACCGGTAAAAAGGACGTCGAGGTTGAGATTCGCGTGTCGACCGTGCCGGTGGCCTTCGGTGAAAAGGTGGTTATGCGGGTTATGGATCCTGACATTTTGTTCCAGGATCTCGAGACGCTGGGTTTTTCTTCCGAGGACATGAAGAAGTACAATCAGATTATTTCTCATCCCCACGGGCTGGTGTTGGTTTGTGGTCCGACGGGAAGCGGGAAATCGACGACATTATACTCTACACTGAGAAAAATAAGCACGGACAAAGTCAATGTTACCACTATTGAGGATCCCATTGAGATGGTGCATGAGAATTTTAATCAGATTGCCGTCAAGCCACAGGTAGGGATCACCTTCGGCTCGATCATGCGCAACATTCTCAGACAGGACCCCGACATCATCATGGTGGGGGAACTCAGGGACCTGGAAACTGCTGAAAACGCCATCCAGGCCGCGCTTACCGGTCATTTGGTGCTGTCAACCCTGCATACCAACGATGCGCCATCATCAATTATTCGTATGATGGATCTGGGTGTTCCCTCATTTCTTATTCAAGCAACACTCAGGGGGATACTGTCCCAGCGGCTGGTCCGCAAAATCTGCAATGCCTGCAAAGAACCGATGGAAATCAGCGCGTCCAAATTACAGGCCCTTGGATTGGACACCGGAAAAGCGGGAATTCTCTCGCTATTCCAAGGCAAAGGCTGCCAGAAATGCAGAGGAACCGGCTATCAGGGGAGAACCACCATCCATGAAGTACTTCCCTTTTCAGACACCATCAAAGCCCTCACGGTGCCCGACTCGGATCTTGCCGTACTGACGGAAACCGCTCGGTCCGAGGGAATGGCGACCCTGCGTGAAAGCGCCATCGAAAAATTGCTGGCCGGGATAACCACCTACCAGGAAGTGTTGCGTGTGACTTCCGGCGATTCATTTGCATAACGGGTGATGGTGGGACGCATCGATAAAAAAGCCCACCCCGTTGGGGCAGGCTTTTGGTAACGGTGACGACTTGACGGCTGTTAATTAATCGGCGTTCTAAACCGTTCTCCGGGGGGTATGTTTTTCATCGCATTGGTGATGATCACCGTAGAGGTTGTATCCTCGGTATGCAGGACGAGAAAGGTGGCATAGTCGACCGGAGGCAGACTTTTATTACTAATTGTATCCTTCTCCAAGACCCGTTTTTGGCGATTGTATACGTTGTATTGCTGGCCGACCTCGATGTTGTCGGCGCGGCCCTTGTCAATAAAGGCCAGCATGAGTTCACCGGTCAACTTGGTATGGTCTTCGGAGATGATGATTTGGCCGTCGATACCGGGGGTGCTCGGTTTGAGCGTAATTTTCGTGTCCCTTCGGTTGAATGGCATCAGCATGTCGTCCACCTTTATCTCCCGAAACGACTTGATTACCTTGGCGATGACCATGTCATCCTGTTCTATTGAGACCACCTCCGAAATGCCCAGGATGTAGTGCTGGGTCCCGATGTTATTTTTAGATTCGATCGTCTCCGTGGGATTCATATACCTGAAAATGGCATGCCGGCTGCCGGGAATGAGGTCCCCCCGGGCGTTGTCCGCTGCCGGGCGGACGTAAACCGTGTCGCCTTCGCTGATCAGGACTTTTCTGCCTTGGACTTCGAAAATGGTTCCCGACGGATTGACGGCCGGTTTGCGGATGAAACCGACACGGTCGATGGAATTGAACATAAAATAAGGTCCGGCTGCCTTTTTGCCGACCATGGGCCTTACGGGTTGAACGGGTTTCACCGGCTCAACCACAGCCGGGGCGGCGGGATCGGTTTGGATGACGCTTTGTGTGCCCGATTTCTTGTACAGGCGGATCCGTTCACCAGGAAAGATCCAGTGCGGGTTGGTGATCTGATCGTTGCCCTCCCACAACTCCGGCCACAACCAGGGAGAATCGCTAAAATGCTTTGACAGATCCCACAGGGTGTCACCTTTTTGGATGGTATAGTAAAACCCTGTCTCACTTTCAACTACATCAACCTTGTCCGCTGCCGTTGATATCGATGCGAGCATCAGTGGCAGGATAATAAAAAAGGAGTAAAGAACGGCTAAATGTCTTCTGCGATTCATCAGATACCTCATCTTTTGGGTGTCATTGATGGTTCTTTGGCAACTTTTTCATTGATTTCAGTAACCTGATTGATGGTGAATTGTCAAGAGGAACCGTGTGACAGCCAAAAACAAGCGCCCCTACAAGCAGGTGCCTGCAGGAGCGCTACGCTTTTTCGGAAAAAGGCGATGACGGCTTCGTTACATCATGCCGCCCATACCGCCCATGCCGCCCATACCGCCCATGCCGCCGGCACCGGCACCAGCCATGGGGTCAGCTGCTTTCTCTTCAGGTTTCTCGGCAATCATGGCCTCGGTGGTCAACATCAGCGAGGAAACACTACCGGCATTCTGGAGGGCGAAGCGAACCACCTTGGTGGGGTCGATCACACCAGCCTTAATGAGATCTTCATACTCATTGGTTTCCGCATTGTAACCAGTAGCGCCTTGCTCCTGCTTGACCTTGTCGATGACCACACTGCCCTCGTAGCCGGCATTGGAGGCGATTCGGCGCAGCGGTTCCTCGATGGCCCGCATGACCACCTTGACACCCAGCTTCTGGTCAGCCTTGATCTTGATCTTTTCCAGTGCAGCAAGGGTACGAACCAGTGCCACGCCGCCGCCGGGGACAATGCCCTCTTCGACCGCAGCGCGGGTGGCATTCAGTGCATCTTCCACACGGGCTTTCTTCTCTTTCATTTCGGTTTCGGTGGCTGCACCCACGTTGATCACGGCCACGCCACCGATCAGTTTGGCCAGGCGCTCCTGTAATTTTTCACGATCGTAGTCCGATGAGGTCTCATCGATCTGGGCGCGAATTTGTTTCACCCGGCCTTCTAGCGCAGAGCGGGCACCGGCGCCGTCAACGATGGTGGTGTTGTCCTTGTCGATACTGATGCGCTTGGCTTTACCCAGATCGGCCAGGGTCAGGTTTTCCATTTTGATACCCAGGTCTTCGGAAACCACCTGTCCACCGGTGAGGATGGCGATATCTTCCAGCATGGCTTTCCTGCGGTCGCCGAAACCAGGCGCTTTGACCGCGGCAACCTGCAAAGTGCCTCTGAGTTTGTTGACCACCAGGGTGGCCAGGGCTTCGCCGTCAACATCTTCGGCGATCAGCATCAGCGGTTTGCCCATTTTGGCGACCTGCTCGAGAACCGGAAGCAGATCTTTCATGTTGCTTATTTTTTTCTCGTTAATCAGGATGAAGGGGTCCTCCAGTGAAGCCACCATTTTTTCAGGATCGGTCACGAAATAGGGAGAGAGGTAGCCACGGTCGAACTGCATACCTTCTACCACATCCAAGGTGGTTTCCATGCCCTTGGCCTCTTCTACGGTGATGACACCTTCCTTGCCGACCTTGTTCATGGCCTCAGCAATGATGTTGCCAATGGTTTCGTCGTTATTGGCAGAGATGGTTCCCACCTGAGCGATTTCACGTTGGTCCTTGGTCGGCTTGCTCATCTTGTGCAGTTCTTTGACGGCAACCTCCACAGCCTTATCGATGCCGCGTTTTATGGCCATTGGGTTGTTGCCGGCAGCAACGAGTTTCTGACCTTCCTCATAGATGGAGCGGGCGAGAACCGTGGCGGTCGTGGTTCCGTCACCGGCCATGTCGCTGGTCTTGCTGGCCACCTCCTTGACCATCTGGGCGCCCATATTTTCGAACTTGTCTTCCAGTTCGATCTCCTTGGCAACCGTGACACCGTCTTTAGTGACGGTAGGAGATCCCCAGGATTTATC
>JASFFF010000276.1:0-5550 GCA_050124445.1 Desulfosarcina sp. | reverse complement strand
TGGCAACGACAGGCATACGCCGCCGGCCTCGCCGGCAAACAGAAAGTCACCGGCGGCAATGGCATAATGATGGGGCGAATGGCCGGGTGTGTCCAGCAGTCGAAACGGTGCCGATGCCAGATCCCGATCGGTGGCGATGCGGGCGGATTTCACCGGTAGCATGCGCCCATAGGCGCGACCGGTGTCTCCCAGGGTTTTGAGGGTACCCTGCCACAATTGTTCAGGATCGATGATGTGGGGCACGCCTTTGGGATGGCAGACCACGCGGGCCCCTGAGAAATGGTCGGCCAGGTGGCCGGCGGCGCCGGCGTGATCCATATGAATATGGGTTAGGCAGACGTAGTCCAGGTGATCGATGCCCAGCCGTTCAAGCGCTTCAAAAAGCTGGCCTGCAGTTGCTGCAGGTCCCACATCGACCAGATAGACGGCGTCCGGGCCGTCAACCAGCCAGGCACCGATAAAATTCTGAAAGCCTCTGATGGGTGGGGATAAAACGATCAAATAAAGATGGGGTGCAAGGTGGTGGATGGTGGCGGACATGAATCAATCCATTCCCATTTGTGCTTCCAGCTGACGCACTTTTTCCGCGATGCAGTCTCTTTGCGCCTCTGGGAGACCAGGGTCTTCCAATTGTCGTTTCAAGGCCAGCAGAATCATCTCCTGGCGATAGGCCGTGCAGGTATATCGGGTAACAGGCTTCATGACGATTGAATGATGAAAGCGGTAAACGGGTTGATCGGGTGCCGGTGCATCAGGCGAGACAATCCTTGTAAGCCTGGTAAAACATGCCTGAATCAGCCATGCCGCGCCGCAGTATCTTATCGAAATCGGCAATGTTGTCCAGATTCACGATCATGTTGACGCTTTTTTGGAAGGCGACCATATTGTCCATGGTTCGAAAACGACGGGTTATCATGGCCACGAAGATATTGCGTCGCACGACCATGTTAAGACGTTCCAGGTAGATCAGAACCCCATTGGCATCCGGGTTTTTGGCGTCAAAATATTCGTTAACCACGATCAGATCATAGTTGTGATAGCGCATTGTCTTTAGTGCTTCACGCCCGTTCTTGGCTTCGGTGATATGGTATTCGAGAACGTCGAGCACTGGCTTGACGGTCTTTTTGATCATGGGATCCGTTTCGCACAGCAACGCCGTTTTCCCCTCTTCCTCGACAAAATCAAATGGCTTTTCCGAAGCATCGTAGCCGTCGCTTTCATCTTCGTCAAAAGAGAAGAAGTCCTCTTCAAAATCAGGCTGGCCCGGTTCGCCAGCGTCCTTGGCAGGCGGCACACTGATTCGATTCTTGCATTTGGGACACTTCAGGTAGGCCGTTTTATCTTTGGGAAGCTTTTCATCGGCAATCCTGAACTTGCTATCACAACTTTCACAGATTATTTCCATGATTCTTTAACCGATCCTTTTTGTCAAAACACATGACGTCGATTTCAAGCCAACGCCGGCTTTGCATGTTTACAAAAAACGGCCCGTTTCCGGATGGTCGCTGTTCAGGCCTTGTCGTAGTGTCGGTCTATCTCGAGGTTATCGATATCGGTGGTGGATTCACCCCGGGCACTCTTGACCCTGTCTATGCCGCGACCAGCAACACCTTTATGAGACGCATAGGACAAAGCGGTCTCTTGCGTAACCAGACCTTGCTCATAAAGCCCGACAATGTGATCGTCAAAGGTGGTCATGCCGAAAGGACGGCCCGCCTCCATGATTTCATAGAACGTCTTGCCTTCGGATTCGCCGTTGAGAATGGCGTCCTTGACCCGCAAGTTGGTCCCCAGAATCTCGAAGGCGGCCACGCGGCCCCCGCCGATCTTGGGCAGCAGGCGCTGGCCCACGATCCAGCGCACCGTATCGGCCAGTCGGATGCGGACCTGTTTCTCCTCTTCATTGGGAAACATTCCCAAAATGCGGTTGATGGTCTGGCCGGCATCCACGGTATGCAGGGTTGTCAGAACCAGGTGACCGGTCTCGGCCGCATTCAGTCCAATTTCGACCGTTTCCCTGTCACGCATTTCACCCACCAGAATTACCTTGGGTGCCTGCCTCAGCGCAGCCCGTAACCCATTGGCGAAATTGTCGAAGTCGGCGCCCAGTTCGCGCTGGTTGAAGGTGGCCTTCTTGTGGGGATGCTGATATTCGATGGGATCTTCCAGGGTCACGATATGTACCGACCGGGCCTCGTTGACCTCTTCCAAAATGGCTGCCAGTGAGGTGGATTTACCCGATCCGGTGGCACCGGTTACGAAAACGATGCCGTTGAGGTCTTTGGCGATCTTATAAAATGTATCCGGCAGGTTCAGGTCTCGGATCGTTGGTATTTTGGACTCCAGCTTTCGCAGTACAATGGAATAGTTACCGGTTTGGGAAAAGATGTTTACCCGAAAGCGGGCCTTGCCGGGAAGTGAGTAGGAGAGGTCGCAAGAGCCAGTCTGAATCAACGTTTCGGTAAGCCGGCGATCCGAGTTGATCAGGTTCAGGGCGAAAGTTTCCGTCTGAAACGGTGTCAGTTCTTTGATCTCCGGTCGGATTTCGACAGGCATCAATTCACCGGCGCTTTCCACCTGAAGCGGTTTTCCCACAGTGAGATTGAGGTCGGACACATTGCTATGGGAATCCAGCATGCGGGTCAAAATATGATCGACTTCCTGTTTTTTCATGGTCTTCCTCTGTTTGCAGCCATCATCGCTCCAACCGCTGTACCGCTAAGCTTCGGTAAAATCGGTGGGCGGCGATTTGAGCAGCGGCCGAAAACGGCCCTTGTCATTGGCTTTGGTGTAGGCATCGTCGGCGGAAATGCGCCCTTTGTTGTAAAGCTCCATGATGGCATCGTCAAGCAGCTGCATGCCGTATTTTTTCCCGGTCTGCATCATGGAAGGCAACTGATGCGACTTGGATTCGCGAATCAGGTTGCGCACGGCCGGTGTGGCGATGAGAATTTCCAATGCCGGTACACGCCCCTTTTTATCGATGCGCTTGAAAAGAGTCTGGGAAATAATGGCCCGGATACCGTCAGCCAGGGTTGAACGAATCTGAGCCTGTTCCTGGGCGGGAAACACCTCTACGATACGGTCTACGGTTTTCGGTGCACTGGTCGTATGCAGGGTACCGAACACCAGGTGTCCGGTGGCACTGGCCTCGATAGCCAAAGAGATGGTCTCCAGATCGCGCATTTCGCCCACCAGAATGATATCCGGATCCTCGCGAAGCGCACCACGCAGGGCCGCGCTAAACGATTTGGTATGCAACCCCACCTCGCGATGGTTCACCAAACACGAACGGCTTTTATGCACGAATTCGATGGGATCCTCGACGGTGATAATGTGGTCACTGCGGGTACGGTTGGCCACATCGATAATGGCGGCCAAGGTCGTTGACTTGCCCGATCCGGTCGGTCCGGTCACGATGACCAATCCCCGGGGCAGCGATGCCAACTTGGAGATGACCGGCGGCAAGCCCAGTTGTTCGGCGGTCAGGATCGTGCTGGGTATCTCTCGGAATACGGCGCCGATGCCATTTTTCTGCATGAAATAGTTGGCGCGGTAGCGCGCCAGGCCGGGGATCTCATAACCGAAGTCTACATCGCCGGACTCCTCGAAACCCTTGACTTTGTCCTCGGGCGTAATCTCGTAGAGCATCTTACGCAGATCGTCATTGTCCAGCACTTTGTATTTGACCCGTTCGATGTCGCCGTGGATGCGCAACGCCGGCGGCTGACCGGACAGCAGATGAAGGTCCGAGGCATTTTGTTCGTGCATGAGCTTGAAAAAAGCATCGATTTTGGCCATATGCGTCTCCCGGTATTTGTTAGCGGTGCCTATCCGCGGTCCAGGCGGCCTGCCCGGCGATTACTGGTTTAGCACCTTGATTTTCGTGTCTTCCGCATCCAGGGCCTCCATGCCTTCTTTGCCGATCTCCAGCAGCTTGGTATGCGCGTCGATGATGGCGCGGATCTGTACCTCGATCTGAACGCGCTGGCGCTTGAGTTCGGCAATGTCCTCGTGCAACTGCGAAAGGCGGCCGTGGGCCCGATTGAGGATTTTCTCCGCCTTGACTTCGGCATCGGCGATGATAATTTCAGCCGATTTACGGGCATTGTCCTTCATCTGTTCAAGCACCTTCTGGGAGTTGAGCATGGCCCGTTTGAACGTCTCTTCCCGCTCCTTGTACCCCTGCTTTTCCAGCTTGAGGCGACGAATCTCCTCCTCCTGACGCTTGATGGTGTCCTGGATCCCCGAGAAGGCGTCGGCGGTCTGCTCCAGAAAGCGATCCACCTCACGCACGTCGAATCCGCGGAATCGGACCTTGAATTGCTGTTGCTGGATGTCCAGTGGTGTCAGTTTCATGTAAGCTTCCCTGTATTTGAGAAGAATTAAATGAGCGTGGCAGCCATTCTCATCAGGCTGTTCACGACAAATGTTCGCATAAAAATAACGATGAGAAATACGATGATGGGGGAGAAATCGATGCCCCCGTAGTTAATCGGCAGCTTGGACCGAATCGGATAGAGCACCGGTTCGGTGACGTTGTGGATAAAGCGGACAATGACATTGTAGGGGTCCGGGTTGACCCAGGACAAAATCGCCCGAAAGATCACCACCCACATGAAAAAAAGCAGCACCACGTCCATGACCTTGGCTGCTGCCATAAGAAAATAGCCCACGATATACATTGAAAATGAATCCCCTGTTTAAAGGATTGGCCCCACCAACCGACGGGCAATAGGGCCATGACAGGGCAAAAATACGACCTTTTCCTCGGATAAGTCAAGGTTTTTCATGGGGTTGGGCGTATTTGGGGGAGATGGCGGACCGTATGTTGGCCCGCTGAAAAGCATACCGCCAAGGGCGCGTGCTACCCGTGGCGGCATGCCTGAATCGTCGGCACCGCGTCAGGCGCTGCCGGCGGTCATCCGCCGGCAATCATGGGAATGGGCGTCACCCGGGCGCCATCGGCAACCAGGGTCGTATTGAAATGGGGGCGCGATACCAAGCGGTCATCCAGCTTAACGACCGCATAGATATCACCGTCGGCCAAGCGTTCCAGCAAGGCGGCCACGGTCAAACCTTCCTTCCAGGGCATCTCTTTATCATCAAGATAAACCATCTGGTCAATCTCTGTCAGCAATCGTCAAATCAGCCACGATTTGGATGGTCACTAATTAACGCCATGGGCCGCCAGCACCGCCAGCACGTCTGGGAAATCAATCCCCAGCCGTTTGACCGTTTCAATGGTGGGAATCCCGTTGTGGGTCCACCCCCGTCGCTTGTAAACGGCAT
Organism: Desulfosarcina sp.; assembly: GCA_050124445.1. Classification (GTDB taxonomy): domain Bacteria; phylum Desulfobacterota; class Desulfobacteria; order Desulfobacterales; family Desulfosarcinaceae; genus Desulfosarcina. The sequence continues at coordinate 258 of JASFFF010000276.1, read as the reverse complement.
CTTTCAGGGTTTCGTACTGGGATTCTCGAATTTTCCTGAGCTCGGCCACTTTCCAAGCGGTATCCCTGCCGGTAATATCCAGGTTGTATTTTTCGGCAAGCTCCGTATCGTAGCGCTCTTGCCGTGATTCATACTCTTCAACGGTCACCGGCCCCACGGCGCGATAGGGAATCGTGTCGTGCTCGCGGGTACCGTATCCCATCTTTAAATTGAAAATGCGTTGAAAGTTATAGACCGTCTCACTCATGGTGATCAGAT
>JASFFF010000275.1:0-5563 GCA_050124445.1 Desulfosarcina sp. | reverse complement strand
GTCTGCTGGAGGGTAAGATCAATATCCAGTCCAAGCCGAATCGCGGCACCTATATATTGATTGAAATCCCGTTAAAGGAGAAATCCAGTGACCTCTAAAAAGAGCATTGTGATTATTGACGACCACCCCCTGTTCAGGGAGGGTCTCAAATCCATCATTGCCGGGAACAGGCACTTTGTGGTTGCCGGCGAGGCGGGGAATGCGCGCCATGGCTTCGATATGGCCCGCAAGATCCAACCAGACGTGGCTTTGGTCGATATCTCCTTACCCGATGAAAGCGGCATGCGCCTGACCCGACGAATTCGGGAGGCACTTCCGGACACACGGGTGATGATTATCAGTATGCACTCGAAAATCGATTATATCGTGGAGGCGTTCCAGGCCGGTGCAACCGGTTATGTGGTCAAAGAATCGGCTGCCGGCAGACTGGTTCAAGGTCTGCATGCCGTCACCGACGGCGAATATTTCTTAGACAGTTCTATTTCTCATGAAGTGGTGGAGCGACTGATGAAATCGCCTGTGCGAGAAGCGCGGGTAAGTGATTCGGACTACGGCCGTCTGACACCCAGAGAACAAGAGATCATGCGCATGCTGGCCGAAGGAATGCCCAAATCAGAAATTGCCGATCGCCTCTGCATCAGTGTTAAAACCGTCGAGAACCATCGTTCTAACATCATGCGTAAACTCGATCTTCACAGTGCTATGGATCTGGTGAGATATGCAGCCAAGTTAGGCTTAATCGACATAGATTTGTGGAAAGAGTGACCTCTTTTTTGTACCCTAATTGAGCGAAAGCTGGAGCGCTTCAGAGCCAAGGCGGCGGGGGTAAAGCCGTAATCGTCTACTGCGAACCCCTGACAACGCCGGATCTGGAGTTCTCCAGCTTTCCCGCAGGGTAAACAACATGGACACAATGACAAAATTCTGAATCCACATATAGCCGCGATATAAATATCAATTGAATTTTTTCCAAACGATCGCCAATTGCTCTTTTTCAGGCTTTCTCCATTTTGTTTACGCTCAATTAGGGTCATAGCATCTCAACATGTTGTATTCCCAGCATCTCTCTCCTACCATGTTCCTCGGCAATCGGGATTTTCTCCCGGGATATAGTAAAATTTCCTGAAAAAATGAGTTCTCTGCCCTATAGACTTTTATTTTTATGCCGATAATATGAGAACAGCAGAAAAGTAAGATCATCTATAAGGGGTGGAGAATCGACCGGCTCTGCTAAAAAAAGGTCAAGGACAACAGATAAGGAGGTTAACGGGTACCACGTTTGATTAATTTTAGGAGATGGTAGGGCCCTGGGCCAGAAAGGAGAATCCGATGATTTCTTCTCCATGCAAAACCTGTGATAGACGGAACGACCCGAAGGATGAATGCTTGAAAGAGTGCAAGATTCTGCACGATGTTCAGGAATTTCATCTGATAACCGCAAAAAGCATCTGTTACAGCGCCATTGACTGCACCGAGGAAAGCCGTTACCAAATCAAGTCGCCGTCCGCGGCCATGATGAGTCCCTATTAGCATCAGCGGCGTCGAAAAGCGGTGGTCCGGCACCATCCATCTCCTCGGCAGTCTATAAACGTTCGCCTGTTGTCCACATGACAAGACATCGGGTTCCGGGGAAACACCAGATGCAATTTAATTCGCTGTCAAAAATGCGATAACCTGAATTATGCCGATGGGTTACCGTCGCCATACAGCGGCCTAACCGCTTGGTATCATCAAGACTGACCAGTTTTGCACCCCTGAACCGTCACCCTGCACCAATGAGCCAACTATGATAGATCAGCACCGATCTTCGGCATCGGAAGACCAAAAACCGTATCGAACCAGCAGCCAGCCAGATCAATCCCCCAGGCATGACAATTTGAAAAAGAACCATTCCAAAGGGCAAGTTGACATCATCGCCATGGTTCGCAGTCTTCAGCGAACCGCCGGTTTGACAGACTGCTTCCGATCAGGCATTGCCGACTGCGACGATGTAAACTGCGACTGGCGCACCTATTGTCTGGCAAACCCCCTCGACCGCAAAAAAAAGCCAAACGCCCCTTGAGAAAATAGACCATCACGTTTTTGATCTTTTGGTGTCTGGAGTATCCATCAGCATGTGCAGCGCAAGCGCGTGATGCCAGCCGTCAGACGCCGGCCCTCCAGAACCGTTTTAAGCCCCTTTCCAGCTGCCGTCTTGAATCAACCCGCTCTGTCGGCCAATGGCCCGGCAGCAGACCGTGGTAGTCGACCCTGCAAAAGCGGCGGTCCACCAGCAACAACGCACCCCGGTCGCCATCGGTTCGAATCACCCGACCGGCGGCTTGAAGTACCCGATTAATCCCCGGATAGCGGTAGGCAAAGTCAAAGCCTTTTCCCCGAGCGTCATAATATCCGCGAATCAAGTCCCTTTCCGGACAAATTGCCGGAAGCCCCACGCCCACAATGACCGCACCACTGAGGCGATCGCCCACCAGGTCGATCCCTTCAGCAAAAATTCCGCCCAAGACGGCAAAACCGACCAGGGTGCGACCCGCTTGTACCTCAAAACGATCTAAAAATCGGGCCCGCCCGGCATCATCCATGTCACTTTCCTGTACCAGGATATGCGTATCTGCCAGCTCAGCGGCAAACCGCTGCACGGCCATGGTCATGTAAACGTAGGAAGGAAAATAACACAAATAGTTACCCGATTTGGACTGGACGAAGCCCTGGATCAGTGAAACGACCCGATCGATGCTCTGTTCCCGTTGGGCATAATAGGTGGAAACACCAGCGGCGATAAACACCTTGAGGTGGTGCCGGGGAAAAGGAGATGGGATGGCCAATTTGGCCGCCGTCGACTCGCAACCCAACATCTCCTGGAAATAGCCCGCCGGCGTCAAGGTGGCGGAAAAAAATATGCTCGCCACAGCGCGTTGCAAGGCCGATTTCAATTGGTCGGATGGATCCAGGCAAAGCAACTTCAGCTGCATCTCCTTGCCGGACGATTGGCGGCAGGTCACATAGCTGGCATTATACGCATCCCACACCCTTAGAAAGCCACTGGTTTCAAAATAGCGCGCCATGACGACCTCACGGTAATCTGCCGGCTGATTCTCGGCCAACCAGTGCTCACACGTCCGTAAAAAGGCCCGCAGCAGCGGCGCCAAACCATCCGGGCGCCGATCATCGGATTGGAAACCGCCGGCTGCCTGGGTTATTTTGCGCTGCCTTAACATCCAGGTATTGATCTTGCCTGCGGCCCGATACACAGCCGGCAGGTGTGTTTTCACCGCTCGCCGCAGCTCAAGGAACGACGCTTTGCTCAGCTGAGCGGAAAACATCTCGCGGGAACGGTCAACCAGGTTGTGGGCTTCGTCCACCAAAAACACATATGCGCCGTTCTCATCATCGAAAAATCGCTTGAGGTAAACGCGTGGGTCGAATGCATAATTATAGTCTCCGATAATGCAGTCGGCCCACAGCGACAATTCGAGTGACAGTTCGAAGGGACAGACCCGGTGGATCCGTGCCACCGTTTCAATGGTGGTACGATCCAAATTATCGTGATCAAAGGCTTCGTTCATGGCTGCCGGCAGACGATCGAAATGACCCTTGGCAAAATCGCACAGGTCTGGATTACAGGTCGCTTGCGGACAAAAACAGATCTGGTCCTTGGCAGTCAGGCAAACCCGCTTCAAACGCAGCCCCTTTTCCTGGAGAACGGCCAGGGCCCGGATGGCAGCGGTTTTACCTGTGTTTCGCGCGGTAAGAAAAAAAATCCGCTGGCTATGTCCTTCTGCGATGGTCTTCAGTGCTGGAAACAGCACAGCCATGGTCTTGCCAATGCCCGTGGCAGCCTGGATGATGGCCTGACCGCCATCACGAACGGCCCGATAAACCGCCACGGCCATGCTGCGCTGACCGGCACGATAGGCGGTGAAGGGAAACCCGATGGCCTGGATGGCGGCATCGCGACGTTGCCGCCATCGCGCAAGCATGGTGGCCCATTGGATGTAGCGATCGACTAAGTGGTTAAAAAAAGTGGACAGTTCGTCCAGGGTCAGCCGTTGGACCAGTTCTACGGTTTCATGGGAATCCAGGTGACAATAGGTCAGCTGGACGCACACCATATCGAGCCGGCGGGCCCGGGCCAACAGGTAGGCGTATACCTTGGCTTGGCCCCAATGACAGGGATCAGGGTTCTGTTCGACATGCTTCAGGTCTCTGGTGGTGGATTTGATCTCCTCAACAAGGGTCGTCTCATCGGTTTCGAGAACCCCGTCGATACGACCGCCAACCACCAGAATCAGATCATCCGTTTCCACCTTGATCGATACCGGTACTTCGGCGCAATAGCCCTCGGGCCGCGAACGCTGAACGCTCTGATGGGCACGAATGCCCTCAAGCGGACGCCCGGGTGCACTAAAGCGGTTGTCCAGGTCGCCTGCACGCAGCACCATGTCCACCAGCATGCGTACGGCAATTTGATGTCGATCTTTTACACCTGCTATCATCTATTTTCCCTTGTGTACGCCTTGCCATTAAGGCAAACGGGCACTAATGTAAAGATCGAAATCCGTTTGATCCACGCGGCCCATCAGTGGCGATGCGACCACTGACAGGCTGCATCTTGTACGTCAACACAAGGAGAATAAGCATGCAATCACGTCAACTGGGGCGTACCGACATTCATCTGTCTCCGATTATCATGGGCACCTGGCAGACCGGTAAATCCATGTGGACGGGAATCGACGATGCAGAAAGTGAAAAGGCCATCCGAGCAGCCATGGATGCCGGTATCACCAGTTTTGATACCGCTGAAGTTTACGGCAACGGGCACTCGGAAAAAATTCTGGGAAAAGCCATTGGCAACCAACGCAGCAAGGTTGAAATTTTGTCCAAGGTGTTCTCGAACCACTTGAAATACGACCAGGTGATGGCGGCCTGCGACCGTTCTCTCAATAATTTGGGGACCGACTATATCGACCTATACCAGATTCACTGGCCGCCGGGATCCTTTGGAGCCAAACCGGTTCCGCTGGAGGAGACCATGCAGGCCTTGACGGCTCTTAAAAAACAGGGAAAAATTCGCGCTATCGGCGTATCCAATTTCTCCTTTGATCAGCTCGAGGCCGCATCCAGATTGGGGTCTGTGGAAAGCCTCCAACCACCCTACTCCCTATTTTGGCGCCACGTGGAAGTCGACACCCTCAAGTGGTGTCGGGACAACCGCGTGACCCTGCTGGCCTATTCGCCCCTGGCCCAGGGCCTGCTCACCGGCAAGTTCGGCCCGGATCACCAATTTGACAAAGGGGACCATCGCAGCAGCAACCGCCTTTTCCATCCCGATGTCTACCCGCAGGTACAGCAGGCACTCGATGCACTTGGCCCCATTGCCCAACAAAAAGGTGTCAGCATGGCCCAACTGGCCCTGGCCTGGGTAATTGCCAAACCCGGCGTTTGCGCCATCGCCGGTGCCCGCAATGCCCGTCAATCTGCGGACAATGCCCAGGCAGCGCAGGTCTCTTTGACCGCTGACGAGTTGGCCGAAATGGACCGTATCAGCCGTCCGGTGACCGAA
>JASFFF010000274.1:0-5569 GCA_050124445.1 Desulfosarcina sp. | reverse complement strand
GTGACCACTCACCGACATCAAAATCGTTAAGTTGTATCATTGGGGAATGAAGTTCAACGGTCACATCCGGCTTGCTGCCTGATTTGTCGGCTGTCATCATCCCGGTCAATTGGCTTTTACCTACCTTAATGGCGAAGTCGGTCAGTTCAATCTTTTCCCGACGTATTGAAAGCTCAGCAGCGGCTTTGTAGGACTTCAAGGGCGGCAGGTCTAAACGAAACAGTCCGTTCAGACTGTCCAAATGATCTCCGGTCACCGATGCTTTTAAGTGCAGGCTATGGGTGACCTTGGCCAAGTCGAGCGTACCTGCAAGATTAAACCGGGCTTTGGCAATCTCGGTTATCATCTCCATTTGGGACCGGCTTTTCTCGACCAGTTCCTGCAGTGAGCCGATTTCGATCTCGGTCACATATGGTTCATTTAAGAGATTACCTTTCATCGAAAGAATGAAAGGCTTGCCAGGCAACATGGTCCCGGTGCATTGGTCTATTTTGAATTGCATCGATTCCACCATGCCAGGCCGATGATAGCTTACCGCGATGTCCTTCATGACCAGCTTGGTCAACACCAAAGAATCAGATGTTATCTCAAGTTGGGTTCCTTCGTAAGATGGTCTCGGCATTGGGGGTGCATCAGATTTACCCTTAACAGGGGGCTGTGAGGACCAATTCACCGCTCCTTTTTTGTTTTCCAATAGTGTAGCGGTAATCCCTTTGACGCTAAATTTGCCTACCTTGATCTTGCCCCTGAGAAGCGGCAGCAAATGCACCCGGATCTCAGCGGTTTTCATTTTGAGGAAATCACCTTCTTCAAAGTTTTTAGGATTCGATATTCGCAAGCCCTCGATCAAAATAACTGGTCGCAAGGAGGTGCTAACCACTATTCTATCGTCAATATTTACGGTGCGCCCGAGTGCCAAGGATGCCACCGACTCCACTATTTCTACCTGACTGCTTAAATCTATCGGAATACGAATGATTGACAGGAGGATGAGGATCAATAGCAGAGCCGCTATAAAACCACCGACTAAATATATGACCCAACGGAGAGATTTTGAAACTCGCATAAGCTTGCCCTCTTGTGATAGCCAGCACAAACTTGCAGAAAACGCTGAGTTTTCGGTAGTTGAAGTTCTGACGTCTCAACGATTTGGGTGATCAGTAACGGAGCATAAACACCGTTACCTGCAACCAATGGTTCGTCCACCCAGTTTCAGATACGGACCTTTTGAGCGATCAAAGATCCTATTATCAGGGCTTTTCAGTACGGATAATAAAAAGGCAGTGCCATTGGTGAGCCGACTCGATCCCCTGTATACACGCAACCGCTTTTTAAAAAACTATCATTTCTGAGTTATCCCGACGGTATCACCAAAAGATAGAGAAGGCTGCACCGATACTGTCAGTATCCTGACCAACTGATTCTTGGCTCCGGGTCGACAAATAAATAACTTTGGCACCTAACTGCCGAGTGATCGGAAAACCAAAACTTAAAGCCCAGGCCACGTTTTCTCTACAGTCGTTTTTATCTACACCATTTATGGCGGATTCCCCGCCATAACCATAGCCGGCACTCGCCGATGCCCAGAGCCCCGGGCGAAAGGTATAGATGAGATGCGATTGAATGGCGTAATACGGATCCTGTTCAAGCTCGTTTCCATTGAAAAAATCATTGTTTTCCGTGTACAGCCAAACTGCGCCTGTTAGTTCCATCGACCACTTTCCCCGGTTGTGCACCAAGCCGAGTTGAGGCCGAAAAGTGAATCGGTTCGTACCGAGGTTGATGAGTTTATCATCCATGTAATCACCGGTCGGAAGTTTGACCACCAACGCCGTCCCGAAGATAGTTTCAACATCGACCTTGGCCCGGTAAGCAGCGAATTCCTTGCCCTCTAAAGGCGGCGCTCCATACCAATTTATCGCAAATCGCACGACAGAATCTGACAATCCACTTCGTTTGATGGAACTGGGAACGCCATCGACCAATCCGGTCCAACGCCCCTCTTGGTAGCCTTGAATAAAATCGACTCGTGCGGATTTTTGAATCAATTCAAAGGTGCGAATATACTTAAGCGCCCAGGTATGCATCTCCATTTCAACATCCTCAATACGGAGAACGGGGTCAAAGAATATGTCCGCCAGGGTGTATGAATAACCTCCACCGACAAAGTTCTTTCCTGCCGGAAGGTGGCTCCATCGACGGGGCTCCAGTTCCTGTGCAAAGCACAGTAACGGTAGTCCCAAAATAAAGAAAACATAAAAAGACCAAAAATGAAGATTCTTCAATAACATTGCATGAGCATCCAGTTTCTCAAAGGTGGCTCTAATTGATTCCTTGATGGCTGTCTCCAATTAATGGGCTGCAATGTAAATAGCTCCAATCATTTAAAGGGATTGGTCTTCCATCGAGCTTCTGTGACACCACTTGACCTTCACCATATGCAAGATTCACACTTAAATGGCGCCCTTGTCAAATGTTGGCATAGATGCCCCTCTGATCAGCGCGGATAATTTTTATGGCCAGACAATTTCTCTATGGCTGTCCAACAATAACGGCCTCAATCAAAACTTCGATTCTTGCCAGTGTCTGTACCAAAGGAAAGTCCTAAAACACCCCATCTACTCTGGACCGAAAGCACCTAAAGGCAAGGACAGCAACTGGATTGAAACCGTTCTGGGCAAGGTTGGAACGTCCATTTTACACTTCTACGTGGCCTTGGAACCCTGGTTTGACCAGGCTAACAACCCGGTGAGATTGAGGGTAATAAGAAACATGGCTTACACTATTTGAAAATTCTCAGCCTTATAAACCGACAACCAAGTAAGCAAATGATTTGCCGAAATAGGAACATTATGTTAGTTTTTTGTATGGTCTAACAGATAGACCTGCACCATGCTGGTCCCTTCAGCACAATGTACTCAGTCTCTACTAATATTATATTTGATAGCAGCTGGCGCTTGCATTGCCTCCTGTTATGGCGATGCCAGTTTCCCTATACGGCAGATACAATTATTCGTTCCGCCAGAACACTCCAAACATGCTGCAGGTGACACCCGATGCGCGAACCTGTAAACCAGAGGTATTCACGACGGTCCAAGGCACAGGTGATACTCGCCGCCGCACTATTCGCCATCGCGGTTGGGTGCCAACGGATAACCTACGAAAGCCGCCTGATGAAACAAAAGGCGGCTGAGGGCGCCCGCTATCAAAAATCAGCTGCCGAAGTGAAAATTTATATCGACGAGCTGGTCGGAGTGGTGCCCGGCACCATCGAGCAGGCCGCTGATCATATTCTGGCTGAAACGACGGATGCGTGGATTAAAAAGCCTGCCCTGCTGTGGAAGATCAACGGCATTCCGACCGCTTTGCGGGTGATGTTTCACCCTGACCCTGCCATTGCCATCGTAGATACATGGGCGTTTTGCATGCAAATGAGCGACTATTTCGATCGCGGACCGGGTCGCGCGGACCTCGGCCAATATCGGTATATCGCCCTGGATGCATCCCGGCGAATCGAGGCCCGCATCGCACACATGATCGCCGACGGCCTGCCGGAGGGCCGTATCATTCAGATACGGGAGCAGCTACACACCTGGGTGTTGAAGCATCCCATAGAACGCGACTTCATGCATAGGGATACGACAGTACCGGAGTTGGCCGCTATCATCGGTGATCGGGCCATGGACACCTTGCAGGCCATCGGCAGTTTGGCCGTAGGCATTGAGGATTTGACCGAGCAATTGACCACGTACCTCAATTTGTTGCCCAAACAGGCCCGCTGGCAAGCCGATCTGCTGCTCATGGACATGGTCGACCCAAGTACCCTGCAACAGGGTCTGGCAACGGCCAAAGCACTGGCCGAATCCGTGAACCGCGTAGCACCCACGGTGGAGCACCTCCCCGACAGCCTGGCGCAAGAAAGGACTGCATTGTTCAACGCCGTAAGCCAGGAAAGAACCAACACGCTGGCGGCAGTCGATGCGCAGCGACAGGCAACTTTGGATTTTCTGAGGCGGGAAAGAGAGACGATCATCGATGAACTTCGATCGGAACGTCTGGTCATCACAGCCAATCTTCGATCAGAACGTGAAGCGCTTTTGCAGGCCATAAACGCGCAGCGGACGGCTACCATGAACGAATTGGAGGCTGCCGGCCGTGACGTCGTGCACAACGCATCTCAGCGTGGTGAAGCACTGCTCGACCACATGGCGGTCCGCTCACTTCAGGTTCTGGCCGTTTTGCTGGTGGCCGTCTGCATCGCCCTGGTCTGGCTTCGCCGCGGCAGCGGCAACCGTCGGCGCAACGCCGACTGACCACTGACGGTACCGTTGCCCTTGGGACGATGATTCGCGGCGATGCGCTACTAACCAAAAACGGTGCCTCACCCCCTGCAATCAATCGGAAACCTTAAACACAAGGAGGATCATAATGGGAGTCAAATTCGGTAAGACAATGTTCTTCGTGGTAATGTTGGTTATGGTCTGTTTCGGCTCGGCCTGGGCCGACAAGTACACCGAGACAATTGACGTCTACAAGAAGTCCAAAGCGGTCCAACCGTTCTTCGAGAGAGCCTACGGCTATGCTGTGTTCCCGACCATCGGCAAAGGCGGTCTGGGCATCGGCGGCGCCTACGGCAAAGGCCAGGTCTACCAGGGTGGCAAGGTTACCGGGGAAGCATCCCTGGTCAAATTGTCCATCGGATGGCAGGCCGGCGGCCAGGCGTTCAGCCAGATGATCTTTTTCGAGGACAAGCGGGCCTATGAGGAGTTTACCAGCGGCAACTTCGAGTTTGATGCTTCGGCTTCCGCCGTGGCCATCACCGCTGGTGCCCAAGCCAAGGCCGGTACCGGGGGAGCTACGGCCGGCGCCAGCGCGGGGCCGGCCACGGGCAAGCAGGCCAAGGCCAGCTACCACAAAGGCATGGCCGTATTCGTCCACACAAAAGGGGGGTTGATGTATGAAGCCGCCATCGGCGGCCAGAAATTCAGCTATAAACCCAACCAGTAAACAGCAGGACTTGGAATAGGCCCTCTCTGATCGACGATGTAAATTGACCGGCTCGGAATGAACCGAAGGTGAAGGCCCTCTGCAGACTCCGCATTCCCGGTCAACTATCGATCTGGCAAGCCGGCAGGCAAAAGATCTGTAGGGAGGAACCCCAGTGAATCCCCATCAGGCATTTCGTTTAACCTTATTATGTGGAGGACTGTATTATGAAAAAAAGCGTTGTGATTATAATCCTATCTTTACTCATCTCCATCCCCATCTTTTTCAGTGGCTGGGCTAGTGCCGACGAAATGACAGCTACCCAGAAGGGTGCCGTTGGGGGGGGCGCTGTAGGCGCCGTCACAGGGGCGTTGCTTGGCGGCGGCAAAGGCGCCTTGATCGGTGCGGGAGTGGGCGCTCTTGGAGGAGCCCTGGCCAATGATGCCTTGGAGAAGGGTAAGGAGAAGGACAAAGAAAAGAGTAAATGATGGGCTATTGTAAAACAGATTACCGTGACTTGAGAAAGGAGACGCAGGTATGGAATCTTTACCCAGGGAAAAAGAGACTCTCCAGGAGCGGATGG
>JASFFF010000273.1:0-5586 GCA_050124445.1 Desulfosarcina sp. | reverse complement strand
AAGGTAAACGCATCCACATGTTTTTTCAACTTCTTCTCCAGTCGGTGCTGAAACGCGTTGATCTCGTCTGGATCCACAGTGATGTAGCCGTTGACACCATGGGTGGAGGATGTCTGCCGCACCAGGGTTCGGTCGCCGATGGGCAAAAAAGCCGCCGCACGGTCGTCACTCGGTGCAGCGAAGGGAAGAAAGGGCGCCTCCCGATCGGCCGCTTGGCGAGTGACCCGATTCGGCAGCACAATGGCGTCGAGATCGACACTTTCACGGGTCATGGCGATCTCCTTGTTGGAGGCCAGAAACACCGGACAGCGATAGTGTTCGGCCAGGTTGAAGGCGTGCGTGGTAAGCAGGTAACAGTCAGCGACATCCACCGGAGCCAGCACAATTACGGGCAGTCCGGAACTGCTGCCCCAGCGCATGAACTGGATGTCTCCATCGGCACCCTTGGTTGCCGAGCCGGTAGATGGCCCCAGGCGCTGCACATTGACGATGACCAGCGGTATTTCGCTGCCGATGGCGAAGGAGATCTGTTCGCTGTAGAGACTGATGCCCGGCCCCGATGTGGCCGTAAATGCCTTGTGGCCGGCCATGGAGGCACCCAAGCAGTATCCAATGGACGCAATCTCATCCTCGCCTTGCAGACAGACGCCGCCTTGGGGCGGCAGGTACCTGAGCATGGCGTTGTAGATCGTGGTTGCCGGTGTAATCGGATATCCGGCAAAAAACCGGCAGCCGGCGGCCATGGCTCCTAAGGCCACAGCCTCGTTTCCTTCAATGAAACGCAGTCCCATATCGGTCCTCCGCAATTATATTATCAGAAATTTGATCAAATATAGGATCAAACAAAATCACCCTTAACCCACGGCCATGCCGGTGTCAATGGTTTTCGCTTGATGGTAACCGATGGTGAGGACTGAAAACCATCACCCAGGGATAAGATCTACCCCTGGGTGATTCAGGTGGGAAACATGTGCAGGACCGTGATGCCGGCAATTCGCAAAACAGATAAAGCAGCAGGGCTTCAATTCATGCAATCCCTATTTGAAGAGCATTTCAACGTGCTGGTAGCCGTCATCGACAAAGGATTTGAAATTGCTGCAACCGGATTTGTATGCCTTTAGGCAGCTGTCGTAAATCTGGCGGCTTTCACCGGGCAGCCAGCCGGCGTGGTCCATCATGGTGTTGCCGATTTTTTCAACCTGGTCCTGGAGTTGAGCCGTTGCTTCAAAGGCACCGTCAAAAAGCGTGCGGTTGAATTTAATCATTTGCTGCATGACTTCTTTTTGAACCATGGGGTCCTCCTTAGATGGAAATCTCTGGGTTGTTGGACGGCGACGGGTGGTGCCCGAGGTAGACGCCCATCGCTTTATCAATGGCCCGCGGCCATTTTTTTGTGCATTGCACTTTTCACATGGAACCGTTTATTGCCGATATATTAATTTTAAATAATAATTTGTCAAGAAAAATATTGCACTGCAACAATTTTTTGGAATCATCGGCCGCTCAGCCCTGAACGCACTGGCCGGCAGCCACCCGAACGGTCCGGCGCATTCGGGTGGCGCTTTTTTGCTTGCCTAAAAAGGTGGGTAACGATAAATTGAAAAAGTAAGTTCTGCAATCGTTCGGTTCACTGGCCCCCCCTCTCATTTGGCAAATCGCGCGCTGCACCATCACCCACGTTGACCTCAATCCAGCGGAACCTGCAACCCGCGCGCAGTCGATGCGCACGGCTTTCCATTTCACGGTTGCCGTCGAGCAGACATGCAGTGATGGCTGAAGCTGAAACCATTTGGCGAGCGCTATTCAACAACGACACATATGTGTGTTTGCTATGCAGGCCCCTGATGCAAGACCTGCCAAGGAGGTAGAAATGAAGGATGAGCAACCAAAAAACGCCCCTCAAAAAAAGAAGCAGCCCACCTTCTCGAGCAAGGAGCGGCGCAAGAAAGAGCGGCGCAAAAATGCGTGCGACGGCTATGCTTATATCCAGATGGTTGGTTGGATGGACCGCCGTGAAAAGGCACGACGGAATAATGACTGCATTCAAGATTGAAACGACTTCGATTCAAAAGGCAGTGCCGGTCTACCGGCCGTATTCGTGGTTCAATTTCATTTCAGTAAGTTACCGTATCACTAAAGGACCATTATCGCCACACCACAAAGGCGCGTCCGGCAACTTGACCGCCGGTATTTTGTGCAGTGCAACAAATTGAGATTGACAAAACCGGATACCAGCTTATAATGGAAGACTGGTGGAGGTGGCAACTGCGGTTGCTCCATGATCCATACAGCCACGCCGGCGTCCAGCCGCCTTTGGGCGCCAGCCACATTCACTGATCATAACCGTCAAACGACACCCTGAAATGGTATGTCAAATGATTGGTTGTCTTCAAAGCGGGTGCTTTGCACCCGGCAACAGCAACCATCGAGCACTGACGTGCTTTTGCCTTTGCGGCTTTTAGCTGGAAATTCAAGCCGCAGGCTGCGCGGGCGATTGCTGGCTAATTGCAGATGCACAGCCGTTGACAACCGTTTCAAAATCGAGACCGTGGCGTTGCATGACGCCATACGATATTCATGATGCAAACAAACTCAGCGCTGATGGCGGGTCGCTCTGGCCGGCCATCGCAAGGGGACCAAAGGGAGGGCAATATGCCAGGCGCAAAACCAACTTTCAGCGATGCCACCATGACTGAAGACCTGTTCAGCAGCGGGTTATCCATTCTACACAACCTGATGTCCGCGTCTCAAACCTACTGGAATGGGGTTTTGCAATACACCCACAGTTTTTACATCCCCTATCTGCTGGCAACCCAATATTTTCAAAGAATCGAAGCGCTGCGGCTACTTGAAAATCCGCCGACGGAAAACATGGAGGCCTACCTCGGCCTGCTGGAGAATAACATCGAATTGATGGCGCGCAGCTTCAATGGCAGCGCCCGCATGATTGAAAGTTATGCACGCAGCGAGGCCGACGGATTCACCGACGCGCTGCAGAAAAGCCTGTTTGAATTCGACCCCACCAAAATGGAACACTTTACCGCCCGTCAGGCAGACCTGCTGGATTTGGTTGTCAATGCTTACCCGAAGGCCATTGATGCCATCGAAGCGGAATATGGCTTTCATTTCGAGCGCGGCGAGCACCGGCTGGCCGATGAAACCGATCGTTTTTTGCTCTATCAGGTGGCCCCGTCACTCCCGGAAGTGGCCACCCGCCGGGACGCCAAGCCGCTCCTGATTGTGCCCCCGTATGTCTTAGGAGCCAACATTCTGGGTTTTTTGCCCGGTGAACAACGCAGCTACGCCCATGCTTTCGCCAACCAGGGGTTCCCCACCTACATCCGCGTTCTCAAGGACATCGACACGACACCGGCCCTGCAAAACATGCGCGGTGAGGATGACGCCTTGGATACCCAACGGTTTTGCGAACTTATTTTCAAAAGCCATGGCAAGCCGGTCACACTGAACGGTTACTGCCAGGGCGGTTTCAATGCCCTTTGTGCATTGCTCAGCGGCAAGTTGGATGGCCTGGTGGACGCCTTCCTCACCTGCGTTTCGCCGATGGACGGTACCCGCAGCAAGGGATTGGCCCACTTTTTACATCGCCTTCCGACGCGCTTCAACGATCTGGCCTACGGAACCAAAACCCTGGCCAACGGCAATCAGGTGGCCGATGGTAAACTGATGGGGTGGGTCTATAAACTTAAAAGCATTGAGCAGGAAATTCCCGCAGCAGCCTTTTTTCGAGATTTGATGATGTTCGCCCGTAAAAATGATGGCGGCCAACCGATCAGCAAAACCGCCGCGGCCCTTAACTATTGGCTGCAAAATGAGCGCAACGACCTGCCCCTGGAAATCACGCGTATCAGTTTTGCGTCCTACAATACACCCATCACGGACGACGGCACCTTGCCGGTGCGTCTGTTCGATGGCAAACTGAACCTCAAGCGCATGCAAGAAAAACAGATCCCCTGGCTGATCTGCTATGGTGTTCACGACGATCTGGTCGAAAAGGAAACCGCTCTGGCACCACTGAATTACATCGATGCCGAAGTGGCCCCCTTTCCCAAGGGTCATGTGGCCATCGCCACCTCCTGGTCGTCTCCACAGTCTGCCTGCGCACTGCATACGCGCTTTGGCGACGGGAACCATCGCGGGCCGGTCCGCTTTCACATGGACTTGGATTCAGCCCTGGAAGACACCAGCCAGAAGCCCAAGGCCGCCCGGCCAGCGGATGCCGGTGCCAAACGCTTGGCCCGGAAACCGGCTAAAAAACGCCCGGTGAAAGCGGCTCCGACTGCCAAAAAGAAGCCCAGACCAAAAGCCGCCGCAAAGCCGGCAAGAAAAGCCAAGCCCAAGGCTGCCTCCCGCACAAAGCAGGCGAAAAAAAACCAGCCAGGCTAGCGCGGGACAACGCAACAAGCAATCTGTGAAACCACAAAAGGGCCATCCATGAACGAGAAAAAAGAAGACCCCTTTGGATTTGAAGCCATGGTTGCAACGTGGACCGAAGCCATGCAGACCTTCTGGGGAAATGCCGCCGCCATGGCATCCTCGCAGGCGAGGCCATCTCAGGCCCAATCCGAAGCGCCACGCGAAACGCCATCGGCAAGCTGGGACGTCATGGACAAGACCATCAAGAATTGGCAAACCATGGCCTCGGCCATGAGCGCACCGGCGTCCGTCGGCAGCCTGCTCAAAGGCGCTGGCGCCATGCCGGAAGTCTTGGCCCAGCTGGCTCAGAGCGCCATGGGCAGTCTCATGCAGCTGCAGCAGAAAGCAGCCGAAAGCGCCGGCCGAATCGGGGCCTCGGTGGAGGCCTACCGGTTCGAGAGCATTGACGAAAATGTCTTTCGTGTCTGGACCGACATCTACGAAAAGGAGTTCCGTCAATTCTTCCAGATTCCTCAGCTGGGATTGACCCGCACCTACCAGGAAAAAATCAACGCGGCCATGGACGCCTACAATCGCTTTCAAGCCACCCTGGCCGAGTTTCTGCGACTGCTGTCCATGCCTTTCAACCGTTCCCTGGCGGTCATGCAGGACCAGATGAGTGAACTGGCCAAAAAGGGAGAAATGCCCGAAGACGCGCAAGTTTACTACCGCAATTGGGTCAAGGTGCTGGAGGGCCATTTCATGACCCTGTTCCAGACGCCGGAATACGTGCAAACCCTGGCCAAGACCATTGCGTCCCTGTCTGAATTTTCCCAGGCCAAGGATGCCGTGGTCGAGGACATGCTGAAAAGCGTTCCCGTGGCCAGCCGCACGGAGGTCGATGACCTGGCCCGTGAAGTGTACGAGCTGAAAAAGCGCATTCGTCGACTTGAAAAGGGGCAGTAGCCACAGCGGTTATTGTCCATCGGGAGGTGAAGGATGACGCAATTCAAAGTCCCTGTGGACCTGATCGTATCCAAACTGGCAGAAGATGCCGAGCGGGTTCACAGCCGAGCCAGAAAAGCCTCGGAAGTACTGCTTTCCGATCTCGATGCCGAGTTGGCCCAAACGCCCTATGACATCATCTACCGCGAGGATCGGGTCACCCTCAAACACTACCGCCCTAAAGATGGCGTACACTACCAGACACCC
>JASFFF010000272.1:0-5593 GCA_050124445.1 Desulfosarcina sp. | reverse complement strand
ATTTTTTTGTTCAGCGCCTTTTGGTATTCCTTGAGCAGGGCATATTCGAAACCGCGCGGTTTGCCGTGCGCCAGAAAGAAATTGGTCCGGTTGTAGGTCGTCAAAACGCGGATGTATTTTCTGGCTGACAGTGCATCCAGATCCCCGGTGAAGCTTTCGGACAGGTGGGTGTCCAGCGGATGTCGGGTGTTGGCATCGCTGGCCGAAACCCACGCGGCGGGTGATGTCAGGATCAAGCAAACAAGCGCGGCGAAAAGAGTGCGGATCATGGCCATATCGGGTCAAGGGTCAGTTTGAGACAAGCGACATGCACGCCGATAAGCACTAATTTCCCCACGATGGGGGCCTTTTGTCAAGAATTGCCTTTTTTTAATTCAGCGACCGTGTCCATATCGCACACGTCAAACGTCTGGCCGCACCCCCCGCAAATCATCTCACATTCATCAGCGGTTCGCGAGCGCCGGCGCTTCAGCGCCGCACGGCATTCGGGACATGTCAGGGGTTGATCCGGGCCACCGGTTTCGGTTCCATTGGCCATCGTTTCCTCCTTCCGTAAAATATGTGGCCTATCGAAAAAAATGTGTCAGATTCGCCATACGTAATCATGGTTTCTATTTTATAACCACCAGGCGTATCCGCGATCAAGTCTGAAAGAACCTGCTGTCAGAGGATGATTTATGATTCGAAGGCGTTCAGGGCATGGTCGGCAATGGTTTGCCCCCATTCAGGGACAAAGTGCCCGGCATCGGCGAGTTCAAGCGGTTCAGGGCAATTGCGGATATGCTGCCTTAGGGCCCGCATCACCGCAGGGCCCAATACAGGGTCCTGCATGCCAATCGCCATGAAGGAGCGCCCTTGCCAGGATTCAGCCAGCCATTGCCGGGCATGGCGCGACAAGCGTGCGCCGGGGGCATCCGGATGATCGGGCACCATCTGTGGAAACCGCTGGACACCGGCCTTGTAGGACACGTCGGGAAAAGGGGCGTCATAGGCGCTGCATTCCTGCGCCGAGAGATGCGCGCAGGTCAGCCCCAGTAGCCGTCCCGGGCTCAGGTCGGGGTTGGTTTTGGCCCAGGCTCGCCAATCGATGAAGCCTTGGGAGAGCTGGTAGTCGCCAGTCCCCAAAATGGTATTCATCACCAGCAACCGGGAAAACCGCTCGGGCATGGCCATGGGCAGCGTCAGTCCCAGGATTCCGCCCCAATCCTGACAGACGAGGGTGATGTTGGTCAGATCCAGCTGTTCGATCAATGCCAGCAAGGTATTGCGATGAAAATCGAAATGATAGACACGGCCGTCAACCGGTTTGTCCGACCGCCCGAAGCCAAAGAAATCGGGGGCAATGACACGGCTCTCTAACTGAACGAAGACCGGCAGCATGCGACGGTACAGATAACACCAGGTCGGCTCGCCGTGCAGGCATAAAAAGGTCGCTGCCGCTGACGATGGCCCTTCGTCCAGGTAGTGCAGTCGCAGACCTTCGAAACCGTTCAGGGTATCCGTGTAGTGCGGGGCAAACGGAAAATCAGGCAGCCCATCGAAGCGGTCATCCGGGGTTCTCAGGGTCTCGATCATGGTGTATCCTCAATGCCATTTAGGGCGGTCGGCAAAAGGCGGTTGACCATTCTACAATGTCTTCAGTTTGCGTAGATAGTCGCGCACGTAGTGTGGCAAATCACCCGATTTGAGGTAGGTCTTGAAGTCGGCATCCGCCGTATGCGGGCCGAGGGACCAGCTGTCAGCTGCCCGCTTAAACACCTCGTGTTCACTGATACCCTGGTTCCTGGCGTGGTTCCACAAACGCTCTTCATCGGATAAAGGGGTACGGTTGGCCCAGTAATTGTCAAGGCGACGCATCAGCTCAAAGTACGCCAAGGCTGCCAGGATGGCTACGGCCATCGGCCATTGAAAAACAAATGCCTCGTTCATGGCACACCTCCGACATCGTTCTTATGTATACTATAATGCCGGAAATCGAAAAAGGGAGGTACGCATTTTATTTGTCAGCCGAACTGGTGAATACCAAACTGAGTCAACAAACACGTCTTCATATCCAAGCGCACCCAACAAAAGCCAACTGAGCATTTATTGGCCGATTATTTTGACCAGCACCCGTTTTTTGCGCCGGCCGTCGAACTCTCCGTAGAAGATCCGTTCCCAGGTGCCGAAATCCAGTCGACCCTCGGTGATGGCCACGACAACTTCACGGCCCATGATCTGGCGCTTCATGTGGGCGTCGGCATTGTCCTCGCCCACATTGTGCCGGTATTGGTCCACCGGCGCATGGGGGGCCAGTTTTTCCAGCCAGACCTCGTAATCGTGGTGCAGGCCGGACTCGTCGTCGTTGATGAACACCGAGGCGGTAATGTGCATGGCATTTACCAGCACAAGCCCCTCTTTGACACCGCTGTCGTCAATGCAACGCTGGACTTCGCCGGTGATATTGATGAAGGCTCTGCGGGTGGGGACTTCGAACCAGAGTTCTTTGCGGTAGCTTTTCATGGTTGCCCTCCCATTTTTGAGTGTAGATTAGTATTGATTAATCTTGACGTTCAGATGGAAAGCTTGAATGCCAGTCTATTCCAGATCAATTACAATCTGTAATCACACCCGATAGGATTTCCGACCGACCACAATATGTTGATTTGTGACCAGGCCAAGCCCATTTTCACGTTTTGGCAAGCTATACCAAGGTTAGACGATGCGTGTTTTTATGGGATAGATAAAACAAACCTGCCGGGCCACCTGATTTCAATGCCACTACCCACTGGTCATCTATTCCAACATTTGATTTAGATATAAAACGCCAGCTATCCGTAGCTATCCGTGCTGATTCGGCATCCTCGGCTTGGTTGTCCAAGTATTGTGAATCCGCCTCCTGCCATTCATTCTTCGTAATACGGTAGTGACTATACGTGCTCAACCAAAGTGTTATTAGATATTTCGGAGTTCACGGTACACAAATCAGATACCGACATGCTATGAATATTGTTGTTACCGGTCAACCGAGCGAAATCGATCAACTCACGGGTGGTAACCCGTAAAAAGTTTTCAAGGCGTCGGGCAGACTTATTCACATTCAAATTGGATCTGAGGATTGCATCCTGGGTGGCGATTCCCATGGGACATTTGCCGGTATTGCAGATCTTGTATTGCTGGCAGCCTATAGCCATCAGGGCAGCCGTACCAATAGCCACAGCATCCGCTCCCATTGCAATTGCT
This sequence comes from Desulfosarcina sp., assembly GCA_050124445.1. GTDB lineage: Bacteria > Desulfobacterota > Desulfobacteria > Desulfobacterales > Desulfosarcinaceae > Desulfosarcina. The sequence continues at coordinate 2,371 of JASFFF010000272.1, read as the reverse complement.
TTAGCGATATCCGCTGACACTCTGATGCCGCCGGTTATAACAAGGCTGACGTGTTTTGCATCGTTTTCATCCAGATATTTTCGTGCCCGATGCAGGGCGAAGATGGTTGGGACGCTGGTTGAGGCTTTCACATATTTAGGTGCGGCCCCGGTGGCACCGGCTCGACCGTCCAAAGTGATGAAATCCGGTTTGGCGTAAAGCGCTGTTTCCAGATCCGCTTCTATATTTCCGGCCGCAAACTTTACACCGACGGGCCGACCTTCAGAAACCTCCCGTAGCCAATCGATTTTAGCTTTGAGCTCTTCACGGTTACCAATGTCCTTAAATCTGGCCGGACTCGTGATGCTCTCACCTGGTTTGAATCCCCTTATCTCCGCAATTTCCGGCGTAACCTTTTCACCCGGAAGGTGTCCCCCCATACCAGGTTTGGCAGATTGTCCAAATTTAATCTCGATGGCATCCACGCGCTTCAGGTTTTCTTCGGTAACGCTGTAGCGGTTGGGAACATACTCGAATATGTATTTGTGAGCATTTTCGATGGAACTGGAGAGAATGCCGCCCTCTCCAGAACACATTGCAGTTTTAACTGCAGCCGAACCCTTGGCCAGGGCGGTCTTGGCCTCCGGGCTCAAAGCACCGAATGACATGTGGGTGATGTAGACAGGCGTCTGAATAACCATGGGACGAACCGCTTCCGGGCCGATAATTGTCTCCGTGGCCACCGCTTCATCTGCATTCAAAGGCAACCGTGCCAACTGTGCGCCTTTGATCAGTAGATCATCCCAGGAAAAAGTGGGTTTGCGTGTGCGCATCGGTTCGATGATAGACTCCCCGGTTTCAGCCATCTGATGAATATCGGCCATATAGGTCTCGAACTCGTCGAATGATCTCAGCAGGGATTCATCGGGACCATCTTTGACTTCCACAACCGCTTTTTTGCTTGCCGGATCGGCTTTGGTAGCAGGTTCGGCCTCTACTTTTTCGAAGAGTTTTTTGGCCGACCCGCAAACCGGACACCCCCAGGAATCGGACAGATCCATCCAGAGATCGTCGATTTTTTCCTCGTCAACAATGTACTCGCAAACTTTGCATTGGTATTTGGCCATGGTCATCCCCCTTATACGTCCAGGTTTGCAGGTTCGTAATACTCTTGAGGATGTTTACAATAGGGACATCGCGGTGGGGGTTCGGTCCCATCGTATACATAGCCGCAGACGCTGCACTTCCATTTGATGGGAGCGTTGCGTTTGAAGACCATCTGAGATTCAACAAGTTCGAGCAGATTTTTGAACCTGTCTCGATGATGCCGTTCGATTTTGGCAATTTGGTTGAAAAGAATGGCAGCTTCCTGGTTGCCCTCCAGATCAGCCTCTTTAGCAAACTTCGGATACATGCTCTCCGACTCGTAGTTCTCACCACCGACCGCCGTTTTCAGATTTTCAAGTGTTGATGACTTTTCAAACAATAATTTGGCTTCTTCTAACGCATGGTATTTTTCATTTTCAGCGGTCTCTTCAAATATCTTGGCTATGTAATGAAAGCCTTCTTGGCGCGCAACATAGGCATAATATGTATAATTGTTCCGAGCCTCCGACTCTCCGATGAATGCCGCTTTCAAGTTATCCTGGGTCTTACTCATAGTAACACTCCTCCCTTCGGTTTTCCTCAAGACGATTTTAGATCAACTCCGGATCAGTCATGATTTCCAACATGGCTGGCCCGTCATGATTGATGATCTGGTCTAATGCCTGGTCTATTTTCGAGGGCTCGGTGACCCTAACGCCAAGGGCTCCACATACCTGAGCATACTTACAAAAATCAGGATTATGCAACGATGTTGACCACATCGTTTTGCCATCTGTTCGCTACTCCTTGCTGATTTTCACCAATTCATTGTTGCCCAGCAGAATATGCTTAATAGGAATGTTGTACTTAACAGCGGTGTTCAATTCACCCATATACTGCGCAAACCCGCCGTCCCTGACAACAGCAAAAATTGGACGGCTGGGAGCCGCCGCACAAGCGCCAATGGTTCAGTATAGCCATATCCAATAGAACCGACATATACGAACGCTGATAAGATCGCACCGTATTTTATTTCGAATGGGTCTTGTGGTAATCGATCCAGATTTTGGCTGCTTTGGATAGTTTCATAACGTTTCTCCTTGGGTTAAAGGGTAAAGAATACGGATGGCACCCAAGGTAAGCGTATGATATCCAGATGCTAAGTGCAAATTCTATATCTTATTTGGTACTTAGGGGCCTGGCAGTACGAATCGTTTCGCGACCCAATAATTGTAATACTTTCTGTACCAGTGGCAGCGGTAGGAGTGCTAGTAACCCTTTTTTTTACCAACTCTACGCTAAACGT
>JASFFF010000271.1:0-5600 GCA_050124445.1 Desulfosarcina sp. | reverse complement strand
GCAATGATGTCCCCCTTGCCGGCCTTGAGTGCGGCAATCATTTCGGACTCTTCTTCAACAACTAATACCCGCAGATCCACGCCTAAATGATCGGCAAAAGCCTTGCCCAACGCGTACTCAAAACCAGCGGGCCCATGGGGCCCTTCATAGTAGCAGACCGCATTGTTGCGCGTGATGAGCACCAGTTCACCCCTGGATTGAAGCCCTTCCAGATCGTTTTGCATCAATGGCGCATCGCATCCCGACATCGTCAGGAGGCCAAAAAACATCATTAAACAGTATTGAAATTTCTGCAGCCTAATGGCGCCCATCCTTAGCCAGTCCAATTTTACATTGAATCCCAAAGGTCGCATCCAAATAAACAGTCGATCGAAACCATCCGGAGATCACCCAAGACAGATGCTTACCGCCATGATTTATAATCGCTGATGGTGAAATTATCAACCCGGTTGGATCCGCGTTGCCCAGTCTCAGGCGATCAATGCAATGGCTGCATTCATGATGGGAAGCACTGTTTCCGTCTGGTTGCCTTTTTCCAAGGATAGTGCTATGACCCCGAAATTGTTCAATCTCTTGAATTATACCGAATTGCAGCACTTTAGCCTGGAGAGGCACCATGATTGTCATCATCGATTTCGGATCTCAGTTCAACCAGCTCATCGCCCGTCGGGTTCGCGAGTGCCGCGTATATTGCCAGATCGAACCGCCGTCCGTCACTGCCGAACAGATTCGTTCCTGGTCGCCGGAAGGCATCATTCTCTCCGGCGGCCCCTCCAGCATCTATGAAACCAATAGCCCTCGGGTAGATGCAGGCATTTTCAAACTGGGGATTCCCATATTGGGCATCTGCTACGGCATGCATTTCATGGTGGATGCGCTGGGCGGCTCCGTCCAGCGGGCCGCCAAACGAGAATACGGCTTTGCCGCGCTTAAAACCAGGCGCCAAACCGGTCTGTTTTCCAGCATCGGTCAAGAAACGGTTACTTGGATGAGCCATGGTGACGCCATCGATACGCTTCCGAAAGGATTCTGCATCACGGCGTCGACCGCCAATACCAAAGTGGCCGCCATGGCCAATACCCGCAAGCGGTTCTACGGCGTCCAGTTTCATCCGGAAGTGGAACACACTGATCAAGGGCGTCAGGTCATCCACAATTTCCTCTTTGACATCTGCAGCTGCAGGCCAACCTGGAGCATGAGGTCCTTTGCCAAAGATACCATCGCTCAGATCCGCGAAACCGTGGGCGATAAGAAGGTCATTTTGGGCCTCTCGGGTGGCGTGGACTCATCCGTGGCCGCCCTTCTGATCCACCGAGCCATCGGCAAAAACCTGACCTGCATTTTCGTGGACAACGGCCTGCTGCGCAAGGATGAAGCCGCCCAACTGAAATCAAAGCTTAAACGCCGACTGGACATCAATATCCGATTTATCAGGGCCGCATCCCGCTTTGTCAAAGCCCTCTCCCGGGTGACCGACCCTGAACGCAAACGCAAAATAATCGGCAAGGTGTTCATGGAGGTATTCGAGGCCGAAGCCAGGAAGATCAAAGATGCGGATTATCTGGCCCAGGGTACCCTTTACCCGGATATAATTGAATCCCAATCCGCTTTTGGCGGGCCGACCTCGGTGATAAAATCCCATCACAACGTGGGCGGGTTGCCCAAAAAAATGAAGCTGAAACTGGTGGAACCGCTCAAGTATCTGTTTAAGGACGAGGTTCGTCAGTTGGGCAAGACCTTGGGTTTGGATGCAGACCTGGTTTGGCGCCAACCCTTCCCCGGACCGGGTTTGGCCATACGGGTTATTGGCCCGGTCACCAAAAAACGCCTGGATCTGCTGCGTGAGGTAGATGCGGTGCTATTGGAAGAGATACGGTCGGCCGGGTATTATCGCAAGGTGTGGCAGTCTTTTGCCGTCTTGCTGCCCATCAAGAGCGTTGGCATCATGGGAGACGGCCGGACGTACGAAAACATCGTCGCCATCCGCGCGGTGACCAGCAGGGATGCCATGACCGCCGATTGGGCCAAATTGCCCCACAAACTGCTGGGCCGAATTTCAAACCGCATCATCAACGAAGTTCGGGGCGTCAACCGGGTCGTTTATGACATCAGTTCCAAACCACCCAGCACCATTGAATGGGAATAGCTGACCAATGAACGAAAAAGACGACAATGCACGTTTCACCATACGCGGTGAGGAGCCGGCAGCGGATGCCATATTTATCGCCGATGCGGAAAACCTGCGTATCGAGAAGCTGAGCACACGGATCACACTCGTGGCCGTGCTGATTCCCTGCCTGCTGGTGATCATTCTGGCCATCGCCTATCTGGATATCAAACACCGGGTGATCAATACACAAAACACCGGGTCCATTGGTTTTCAAAATCTCTCCAAGGATCTGGAGTCCCGATTCTCAAGCCTTTCGCTGAAACAGGCCAAAATAGAGCAGCAGCTGGCACAAACATCCAAGGCCCTTGAAACGGCAACCGCTGCGCTGCAGGTGAATCTGAAGAAGTCCACCGCCGAATTAAGGCGCCTGACCGAAGGCAAGGTCGGCCGCGCTGCCTTGGCCGCGCTTGCCAAACAATCGGAAACCGGCTTGTCGGACTTGAAACAAGACATGGCCGAACTGAATGCCGCGTTGGCTAAATTCGACGATGAGCTGACGACCCAGATACTGCTCATGGCCGAGGGGTTGAAAAAGGACCAGGGCCGGTTGGCAGACATTGAAGATCGAATTCAGCAATTGGACGCAGAAAAGCTCAACAAAGCCTCCATGGAATTGACCTTGGGAATTGAGCGGCTTGCCCTTCAGGAGATGGTCAAAGACAAAATTCGCGCGTTTGAAAAAAAGCTGGTGCTGATTGACAAGAAAATCGACGTCTTGACCAAACGCATGGATGCCAGCAGGCAGCCAGTACCCCGGCCGGCGCCAACTTCCGCTGCGCCCGCACCGCCGCCGCCGCAAACACCGGCCAACGCTTCAACCATTGTGGAGCAAACCATCGATTGATGGGTCGTTTTAACAGTGGGTGCTTGGCGCCGGATGACAACCGCGGCCATTAACGCACGGTCGACCATTTGATCCGGCACCGGTCAGGTCCCGCCTCGGGTGTCGTTTGCTCCGGTCAGCAGATTCCCATGGCGATCATTTTTTTCTGAATACGTCCGATATCCTCCGGCACGTCCACCTCAGGCGAGTCATGGGGGGTAACCACCACCCGAATGCGGTGGCCATGCTCCATGGCCCGAAGCTGTTCGAGTTTCTCGATGCCCTCCAGCCTGCCGGGCGGCAGCATGCTAAAGCAGGCTAAAAATTCCCTCGTATAGGCATAAACCCCCAAATGTTTATAGATGTCATACCCCTTTAATCCGTCTCGCCCGTGGGGGATGGCTGCCCGTGAAAAGTAGAGGGCATCACCGTTAAGATCCATTGCGACCTTGACGTCCTTGGGGTCGGAAATCTCGCGTTGGTCTACGATGGCAAAGGCCAGGGTACTCATCTTTACCGATGGATCGTCTTGGAAGGGCTGCACAAGGGCGTCAAAACATCGCGGGTCAACCAGGGGTTGATCCCCTTGGATGTTGATGACCACATCTTGCATGGACAGCCCGAGACGCTCAGCGGCCTCGGCGACTCGGTCGGAGCCGGAGCGGCAATCCGGGGCGGTCATGACAACCTTGCCGTCGAAGTGCTCCACGGCGGCTGCGATACGCGGGTCGTCGGTGGCGACGTAAACCGCGTCCACGCATGCTGCCTGACTGGCCCGCTGGTACACCCACTGGATCATTGGCTGTCCGCAAATTCCAGCCAAGGGTTTGCCGTTGAATCGCGAGGACCCGTAGCGTGAAGGGATGATCACCACCGCCCGCATCTGCCTACCTCGTATCGTTGGTGTCTACTTTTTCCAACCGCCCATGAGATGCAGGTGCAGGTGAAAGATCAACTGTCCACCGCCTTTTTCAACATTGTAGAGCAATTTGTAGCCGGACTTATCGACGCCCTCCTTTTTGGCCATCTCCTTGGCGGTCATGATCAGTTTCGCCAGGATGGCCTGATCGCCTTGGGTAAGATCGTTGATGCTGCGAATATGCCGCTTGGGAACGATCAGTAGATGCACGGGCGCATGGGGGTTGATGTCACGAAAGACCACCAGATTATCGTTCTGATAGAGAAATTCGGTATCCATCTGGCCGTGTGCGATTTTACAAAACAGGCAATCTTTTTCCATAGCAGGCATCTCCTCTTTACGCTTCCATCGCCATTGGTGGCAGGCGATGGAGAATGTCGATTGGCTGGGGAAAGGGATCAGAAATGCCTGTTCCTACCGGTTCGACAGGCGACTTGTCAAGCAGACAATTGCTTCTTGGGCGTGGTTTTTTCACAACGGCCCCGTGCCTGTGAAGTAGATGAAAATACGTGAAATTCATTATTTAAGTTTTAATTGGGCCTGCCGATATGAACTAGCAACAACCATGATCTGCCGGCTGCATCCCAACGATCTTACAGAACCCGCATCCGGCACTGACCAACGACCGCCGAGACCATCCGAAACCGGATGCAAAGCAGGCCCGACCGTGACCGATACCAAGCACATCCTGATTGCAGACGACGATCCTGTCACCCTACAGTTGTTGTCTTCCCGGCTCGAGACTTGGGGACATACCGTATATCAGGCTGCCGATGGCGATATCGCTTGGGAGATCGTCAACGGTGCGCCCATCGACATGGTGATTAGCGACTGGATGATGCCGCGTCTTGACGGTTTGGCTCTGTGCCGGCGCATCCGCCGGCGGCTTGAATCCAGCTATGTCTATGTAATCCTGATCAGCGCCCAGGACTCAAAAGCGGACATCGTGCATGGCCTGGAAAGTGGCGTTGATGACTACATCACCAAACCCATCAACATGGCCGCGCTCAAGGCACGGATCGGCATCGGTGTTCGCATTGTCAATCTGGAACGGTCGCTCAACAGGAAAATCGACATCATTACCGCCAACCACCATCAAACCATCCGCATGTTTTCGCAGCTGGTGGAGGTGTTCGATAACGATCTGGGCGGGCACTGCCGTCGAACTGCGAAACTGGCCGTTGCCTTGGCCCGCCGGCATCCCGACGTCGCTGATGCAGAGATTCCCGTGATTGAAACGGCGGCCTTGCTTCATGACATTGGCATGGTGGGCATTCCCAAATCTATTCTGGCCAAACCCCGCACGAAAATGGTGAACGATGAGCAGCAATTGTACCAATCTCATGCGGCCATGGGCGCAGGCATCATCGGTGAAATAGAAATCATGAAACCGGCGGCTCTGCTGGTAGAAATGCACCATGAACAACACAACGGGAAAGGGTTCCCGGCGGGCATGGCCGGCAACGACATTCCCATCGGCGCCCAGCTGATATCGGCGGCGTCCATCTATGATAATCTGGTCCACAAGGCCGCGATTGAACTGGACCACATCCCGGAACGCCTTCAGCGTCTCCGGGGCTATCAATTGTCGCCGGCGGTGGTCGATTTGCTGCTGGCAGTCCATCTTGAAACGCAGCTTGAACGGGCACGCCAGACGGAGGAAGCATGCCGGCTGGATGAATTGGAAC
>JASFFF010000270.1:0-5607 GCA_050124445.1 Desulfosarcina sp. | reverse complement strand
AAGGAGAAGAAAACCATGAGCCAGCGAATCCCACTTATTGCAGGCAACTGGAAGATGCACAAAACAGGTTCCGAAGCTGTGGCGGCCGCCGGCCGGTTAACGCATCTGATCCAGGCGTCGTCGGGTGTAGAAGTGATGATCGCGCCGACATTCACCACCTTGTACCAGGTGGCCCAGGTGATAAAGGAGAGCCGGATTGCCCTGGGCGCCCAAAACCTTCATTGGGAACAGCAGGGCGCCTTCACCGGTGAAATATCTGCAGATATGCTGGTGAATGCCGGTTGCAGCCACGTGATCATTGGCCATTCCGAGCGTAGGCAATTCTTTGGTGAGACGGATGCTACCGTCAATCGTAGAATCGAAGCGGCAGGCGCCGCCGGATTGATTCCCGTTTTCTGCATCGGTGAAACCGAGTCCCAGCGTGAAGCCGGCGAGACATTTTCAGTGCTTGACAAACAGGTTCGAGATGGTCTAAATAACTGTGTTTTTAATGACCCGGCCGGCCTGATTGTGGCCTATGAACCGGTTTGGGCCATCGGTACTGGAAAAACAGCCACCCGGGAACAGGCTCAGGAGGCGCATGCGTACATCCGGTCGCTGCTCGAAACGCTGTTTGGCAAACCCTTTGCCAGCGCTGTGCGCATCCTTTATGGAGGCAGCGTAAAACCGACCAATGTACGTGACCTCATGGAAATGGCCGATGTTGACGGCGCCCTGGTCGGCGGTGCCAGCCTGGATCCCGACACGTTCAGCAAGCTGGTTTTCTTTAACGATTGATTGAATTATAAAGACAATTCGCAATGTCCATATTATTGATTGTCATTCATGTGGTTGTCTGCATCGCGCTGATTATGATCGTCCTGCTCCAAACCGGTAAAGGCGCCGATATGGGAGCGGCTTTCGGCGGCGGATCGAGCCAGACCTTGTTCGGTAGCACCGGCGCCTCCACATTCTTGAGCAAGGCAACCACGGTTGCTGCCATTGTATTCATGCTCACCTCCTTGATCCTGGCCTACATGTCCGGCGAGAAGGTGGCCAAATCGGTGGTTTCCGATGTGCCCGCGCCCATCGAGCAATCGGCGCCGCCACAGGATGATGCTACGGACAGCGGTTCGACATCGGAGTGACCCCATGCACGCCGAGGTGGTGGAATTTGGTAGACACGCTATCTTGAGGGGGTAGTGGGCCACGCCCGTGCGGGTTCAAGTCCCGCCCTCGGCACCATTAATCAATCTGAAACGGGGTGTTGCAATTGTGCAACGCCCCGTTTTTTTTGGCCGGATGTTGGCAAACGACAGCCTGATTCGGTCAATTGAATCCCCTACCCCTTTGTCGCCTCACCATTATATATCTGCGCGATTTTGCGATTTTGCGTAAGTTTTGGGACGTCCTGAACTATCTCATTAAAATTACCAAGCATTCGGTATTTTGAATATTCAAAGTACGTTCCCTTATTTTATTGAATAGTTTAAATTTGCACCCAAAATTGAACATTTCATGAAATCGTTTCAATATTTGGCTAGTTCAACATTTGGATAGAATGAAGGAACGCTTCTTTGTTGTAGAATAATATCGCCTAATCATCCAGGTTTCGATTGCTTACGCCCAACAGCACAAAAACGAGTAAAACAATTCTCCCTGCGGGCCACCTTTTCGATAGCCCGCAATTCTCAAGATTGTTTTTATTGAGATTTTTAGCGCTGTCCCATAATTTTTTATTGAGATATTAAGCGCTGTCCCATCATTTTCTGACTTTTATGGCATCGACGGGTGGCCATTGTCCCTATTGGATCCGATTTCATGAAAAGGAATCTGATTAAATGAGGTAACGCTCTTGATTCAATACAAATAGATACCTATATTGCTCGTCAGCTTCGTATCGGGTGAACCAAAACCGCCCGGCGCTTCGAACCCGAGCGCATGATAAAAATACGCGCGGCGGTGTAAGCGCATCGGCAAGCTTGAAATTTCCCCCTATGTTAGGTTGACAAATGAAACCTACGGGCCTGGTCAAATTTTTTGGTTTTATATCAGCGCCGCCCTTTATTATTCGGGTGCCCTTGTACGGGCTGCTCTGGGTAGTGTTGACCGGCGGACAATTGGAGAGCTGGCTGCTAGGAGCGCCGACCGTCCTGATGGCGGCCTGGATCTCGGCCCAGGCACGGCGATTTGCGACTGGACGGTTCTCCATTTGGAACGGCATCCGTTTCACGGGCTTTTTTCTAAAGGCCTCCTTGATGAGCGGGTTGGACGTTGTTCGACGCGCGCTTCGCCCACAGATGGCGCTTTGCCCGGATCTGATCGACTACCGCCTTGCGCTATCCACTGAGGCGGCGCGCATATTTACGGCGGATGCTGTCAGCCTGCTGCCGGGTACCCTGAGCGCCGATCTGACCGGTGCCAATCTGACCATTCATGTGCTGGATCGCAACCTGCCGATTAAGGCGGAGCTTCGTGCGCTCGAGGAGCGGGTGGCCGCCATGCTCGAATCGGGCAGCCGGCAAGGCACTTCGACGGAAGGAGATGTCCGATGACCGCCGTGTATTGGGGTGTTGCCACGGTGCTGCTGGCAACGGTTGCCGTGGGTCTGTGGCGATTCTTCAGAGGGCCGACGGCCGCCGATCGGCTGATGGTTACCCAGCTATTCGGTACCACGGGTGTAGCGATCTGCCTGCTGTTGAGCGCAGCCTTGGGCAACGCCGCCATTCTTGATGTGGCCCTGGCTCTCGCCCTGCTGGCCGTCGTCACCACGGCGGCCTTTGCCCGCTTTTACTGGTCCTCCCACCGTCCTTCGTCGGACAGCAGGAAAACGGATGACTGACTGGCTCAGTGTGCTTTTGCTGGTGTTCGCCGCCATTTTCTTTGTTGGCGGATCCGTAGGGCTTCTGCGATTTCCGGATGTTTACAGTCGACTGCATGCCCTGACCAAGGCAGACAACCTTGGACTGGGGTTCATTGTGTTGGCGCTGTTGATTCAGGCCGAGTCCTGGGATTGGGCGCTCAAGCTTTTACTGGTTTGGATTTTTGTCATGGCCGCCAGCGCAACCAACGCCTACTTGATTGCCCGAACCGCACTTCGAAAGGACATTCCGTTATGGAAACCGCCGGAACAGGAATAATCGACCTGCTGCTGGGCATGTTGATGGTGCTGCTGGCCGCTGCGAGTTTGCTGCTGCCACAGCTCTTCAGGTCGGTGATGGCATTTATCGGCTTTGGTCTTGTCGTGGCCGTGGCGTGGACCCGGTTGGGGGCGGTGGATATCGCCCTTGCCGAGGCGATGATCGGATCGGGTATCACCGGCGCACTTTTCATGGCGGCGCTCAGCCGCATGGCAAAGGGTGAAGAAAACAACGCCAGCGATCCTGTGGCCCGTGCCATGGACGCAGCAGGCAGCAGCCCCGGGGGCCCCGATAGGGCCGATCGGAAGGCGATCCGATGGCCTAGCCTGATCGCTGGGTTGGTCATCGCCTTGGCCACGGCGCTGTTGTTCGTGAACATTTTTCCGTTGCCCGCACCAGACGGCGAAATTCCCGGCCTGGTGACGCGGAATCTGTCCGATAGCGGTGTGTCGAACCCCGTGACCGCCGTCCTGCTCAATTTCAGGGCCTATGACACGCTTTTGGAGATCGGCGTGGTATTGCTGGCCTTGTTGGGAATGAGAGCCTTGGGAGGATTGGTTCAATCGGACCGGCAATTGAATCCTGAAAGTGTGCTGGCCGGCTTTTACCGATTGATTCTGCCGGTCCTGATTCTGTTCTCCGCCTATATGGTGTGGGTCGGCAAGGATGAACCTGGGGGTGCGTTTCAGGCGGCGGCACTGTTGGCGGCAGGCGGTATTATCGGTTGCATGGCGAGTGCGAACCCACTGGCCCACGGCTTGCCCGCTGCCGGTCTGCGGATCATGGTTTCGGCCGGTTTCGCCGTTTTTTTGTCACTGGGCGTGCTTTTCTGGATCCAAAACGGCGCGTTTTTAAAGTTTGCGCCCGTCACGGCCGGCTGGTCGATTCTGCTGATCGAGGTCTTGGCGACGATTTCCATTGCCCTGTCGTTGATCGTCCTTTTTTTGGGCAGTTCGGGGTATCCGCCGTTTGCCCGGGGAATCGGATCGGCGCGCGCCGATGGCGAAGGGGGCTGAATGATCGATACTGCCACGGGATATGCGGCAATCGGTTTGCTGCTCTTTGCCATGGGACTGCTGGGTCTCGCTCTCGGCCGGCATCCTGTTCGTAAAATACTGGCCCTCAACGTGATGGGGACGGGTGTTTTTCTTTTCCTGGTCGCTGGGGCGGCGCGCTATGGATTGCAGAACCCCGATCCGGTTCCCCACGCCATGGTTCTGACCGGCATCGTGGTGGCCGTCAGTGCAACGGCCTTGGGTCTGGCCCTCGCGGGCCGCATTCACCAATCGCGCGCCGAGACCGATGCGCCGACCCATGTCGAGGAGTCCAGCCGTGGCCCTGATTGATTCATCCGCATGGTTGGTGCTGTTGATTGTTCTGCCCCTGGCGGCGGCAATCCTATCTTACGTGGCCGCTGGCGCCGCCCGCTGGATCGGCGTGATCGCCGCCCTGGTGATGGCGATACCGGTGATGGGTCTGGCCCATGACGTGTGGCGCTCGGGCGTCTTGTCCCACCAGGTGGGGGGCTGGGGAGCACCTTTGGGCATCGAGCTGGCTGCGGATGGACTCTCAGTTCTGATGCTGATTCTTACCGGCATCGTCTGTGGGGTGGGCAGTGTGTATGCCTTCGCCTATTTCGCACCCCACTCGGCGGCGGCGCAAAGGCAAGGCCAACGCTTCTGGCCATTGTGGATGCTCTTGTGGGGCGGGCTCAACGCGCTATTTCTCTCCGCGGACCTGTTCAACCTGTACGTCACCCTCGAGGTGGTCGGACTCGCGGCCATTCCGCTGGTGGCCGTGGCCGGCGACAACGCCCTGACCGCCGCCATGCGCTACCTCATGGTCAGCCTCTTGGGGTCGCTTTGCTATCTCCTGGGGGTTGGTATCGTCTACCTTCACCTGGGGACCCTGCATTTGCCGGCCTTGGCCACGGTCACCGGCGACAACCCGGCCATTGGAACCGCTTTGGCCCTCATGAGCGCCGGTTTGCTGATGAAAATGGCCGTCTTTCCGCTGCATTTCTGGTTGCCGCCGGCCCATGCGAATGCACCGGCCCCGGTGTCCGCGGTTCTCTCGGCGGTTGTGGTCAAGGCGGGGTTCTACCTGCTGCTGCGGCTCTGGTTCGGCGGCTTGGCGGCCGCTCCGGCCGATGGTATTGCCCAGCTCTTGGGATGGGTGGGTGCGGCGGCAATTCTGTGGGGTTCCCTAAACGCCCTGCGGGCCGAGCGGTTCAAAATACTCATCGCCTATTCCACGGTGGCCCAGCTGGGATACCTGATGCTGGTGTTTCCGCTCACCGCCCGGGATACCGGGGCAATGGCTGCCTGGGGCGGAGCACTGTATTTCATGCTGGCCCATGCCTGTGCAAAAGCGTCGGTTTTTTTCTCCGCAGGTGCGGCATTGCGTGCATTCGGCGGCGACAGCCGCGATCAGCTCCGCGGCACGGCCACCCGGCTTCCGGTGGCAACCTTTGCGTTTGCCACCGCAG
>JASFFF010000269.1:0-5610 GCA_050124445.1 Desulfosarcina sp. | reverse complement strand
ATCAATGGGGGGTGTCGAAAGAGTCCAGCAACATCTCACCCTGATCGGCCCCAAAGGATTTAAGATCCTGATGGTTGTTGATGAATCTGGCGCAGGAATTCCAGCGCAGCACGGCATCCTGGTTGTCCGGATCGCAACCAGCCAGCGCCTCCCCGTAGGCCCGCATCGCCTTGGCAAACCAGTCGTAGGCCACGGCACCCGATCCGGGCCCGCCCTGTTTGAAGTGAAATTTGGCCCGCCGCTCGAATAGAATTCCCGAATAATAGGATTTGCAGTAGGCGCTGTCCAACCTGGCCACCACGTCTTTGGCCTGTTCGAAGGACGGGTTCAGGCCATCGTCGATGAATTTGTCCGTCAAGGCCAGAAAAAGGGTGATCAGGGCGTCCTGGTGGTCGGGAGAAATCGCTAGCACATCCAGGCAAATGCTTTCCGCTTCATCCGGTTCATTTAGCAATCGGTAACGTTTGGCTTTTTCCAGTGCGGATGCAACCGCTTCAGGTTGGAGCGTTTTCAATTCGATCATGCCGACCTCCCTATTGGTTAGGTTAAACTGCGGTTCGACTGCATAGTCGACAATATACGAATTTAATTGCCCGCCATCAAGTGCCTGAACCGATGATCCTGAATTTGCAAGTATCGGTCGAATATGATGATCGAAGAATGCTACGTCCAGCTGATAAACGGGTATACTGTCCTGAGTTCTTTGAAGATCACTTTGCCTGACTTATGCCCAGCTGTTTAGGTCAACATGGCGAATTCACTCGCCAGTCGGATCCGTCAGCGCATGCGCCGTTAGCCGGGACAAGGGAATGCGCTTGAGCACATCGGCGTGCGTAGCATCCAGAACCACCGGCGGGGCACAACCGTTCTGAAATGCCTCCTGCCAGCGGTCGGCGCACAAGCACCAGCGATCACCGGGTTTGAGTCCGGGGAATCCGCCCAGTGGGTTGGCCGTGGTAAGGTCATTGCCCCGGCTTCTGGTGAATGCCAGAAACTCGGCAGTCACCTGTGCACACACCCCATGCACACCGAAGTCGGTGGCGGGCAGCCGACAATCGCCGTCACGCAAAAAACCGGTCAATGGCTGAAGGCTGCACGTTTGTAATTCTTCACCCAGTACATTTGTATCGTTTAATTTCATTTTCGGTCCCCAACGGTCTGTTTGTTTTTCGGTTGGACGGTGCAGTTCTATATTCGACCGGATATTTATACCGAAGAACATTACAACTGTGGCCGTCCCTGGCAATATGAGCCGGTTGGCCGTATGGTGATGGGGATTAACTACCAGCCTGACGCCAATCGATCGATGCGCGCGATAAACAGGAGGCGCATCACCGCTTGCGGTTCATCAGGCGCGCCAGGGCTGCCCGGCCCCGGGTCTGCTGTCCAACAATCAGACCCAGGACCGCTGGCTGTCTCCAGAAAGGGCACAAGGGGGTTCAATCGACCCGTTTAAAGGCCGACTGCGGGAAAAAGCAATAGGGGCATTCATCGGGTGCGTCATCGCCATAATGCACATACCCGCAAATCCGGCAGCGCCAGGCGGTTTTCGTCGGCTGATCGCCAAGCGGATCGACCTCCCGATGCAGGGGCAGGTCTTCCAACGCCGGCATGACCGGTTGGTATTGACTCATCACATAGCCGGAGACGATCACCCGCTGAACCTCGCTGGTGCCCTCATATATGCGCAGCAGACGGACGTCTCTGAGCAGCTTCTCTACTGGATACATTTTGGTGTAGCCGTAGCCGGCGAAGATCTGCAGGGCCTCGCTGACCACTTCCAGAGCCACTTCCGTTGCGTAGAACTTGGCAATGGAGGCATTCAAGGTGGGATCGATGCCCTGGTCCGCCTCCCAGGCAGCCTTGAGGGTCAGCAGGCGCGCGGTTTCGATCTTCTGATACATCTCAGCGATTTTGAACTGAATGGCCTGGAATCCGGAAATGGGCATGCCGAAAGCCTTGCGCTTCTTGGCATAATCCAAAGCGAATTCCATGGCCGAACGGGCGGCGCCGACGCCAAAGGCGCCGATGATGGGGCGCGTACGGCCAAAGGTTTTCATGGCCAGAACAAAGCCCTTGCCTGGCGGGGCCAACACGTTGGCCTTGGGTACCCGGACGTTGTCGAACCGCAACCCCACGGTGTTCGAACAGCGCTGGCCCATTTTGGGAATCCGGCGGCCGATCCTCACACCAGCCCACTTTTTTTCAACCAAAAACGCGCAGATGCCGTCATGTTGGCTTTTGGGGTCGACGGTGGCAAAGACCGACATGTAGTCGGCCAACCCGCCGTTGGTGATCCAATACTTGGTGCCGTTGAGGATATAGTCATCCCCGTCGGGCTTGGCGTGGCAGCGAATGCCGGCCACATCCGATCCCATCAGCGGTTCGGATGTGGCGAAGCAGATTTTTTTAAAGTCGTTGAGGATGCGCGGCAGGTAGCGATTGCGAACATCTTCGTTTTTTGACAGCAGCAACGGCTCCATGCCCAAGGAGTTGTCGAATATGGAGGTGGCCAGACCGGGACACGCCGCGGCCAGTTCTTCGGTCAAAATGGCGCCCTCCACCAGCCCCAGGCCCTGGCCCCCATAAGCCTTGGGAATATCCGAATTCATGATCCCGGCATCATAGGCTTTGCGCAGGACCTCCAGGGGAGTCGCATCCTTTTCGTCATAGTACCAGGCGACCGGCAGAATCTCCTTCAAGGCAAACTCGCGGGCCTTTCGCTGCAGTTCGATCTGTTCCGGCGTGAGCGTAAAGTCTAACATGGCACCTCCTTTTATTATGGGTCGATAAAGGATGCTTGAAACGAGATAGCGATGTGGCCCCCATGTAAATTAAACCAATTGAAATGGTCGGGAAACAGTCGCTGCTGGCATTAGCCGAATTAAGAGATAAATTACCATGCCATGCTTGCGTCTTGGTTGCAAGCGACAGAATCTGCCCCACGGCTTTGCGGTACAATTCTCGGCATTGGATGAATTCCAAGCCAGCAGCCTGTTGTTGGGGATCAGTGTGTAATTCTCAGTTGTTGCAGTTTGAATGCGATGATGCTATGGAATATTAACATCGTTAACATCTCGCCATGGATCCGCATTATTAACACCACAACCGAGGGAGGAGGAAACATGCTTATCAAGCAGATGTGGAGGATTGGTCTATTACTCTCTGTGATGGGTGCATGCGTGCTTGTGATTGCTGGCAGCGCCATGGGAGCAGGGTTTGCCATTATCGAGCAGAGCGCCGCCAGCGCCGGATATGCCTACGCCGGCGCGGCTGCAGTAGCCGAGGACGCTAGCACCATTTTTTTCAACCCGGCCGGCATGTCCCTGCAGTCGGGCAACGAACTGCAGATCGGTGGGCACTACATTATCCCCAAGGCCGAATTTAAGAACCAGGGGTCGAATAACGGGTTACCACCTCCTTTGTCCGGCCCTCTCCTGGGCGGCAACGGCGGTGACGCCGGTGAAGCGGCCCTGGTGCCCAACTTGTTTTACATGCACGACTTCTCTGACAAATGGAAAGCCGGCATCGGTATCACCGCCCCTTTCGGGCTGGTCACCGAGTATGACAACGGTTGGGTCGGTCGTTATTACGCCCTCAAGTCCGATTTGGCCACGCTCAACATCAACCCCTCCGTGGCCTACAAAATCAACGACCAGTGGTCCCTGGGCGTGGGGATCAGTTTTCAACGGGTCGAGGCCGAACTGACCCAGGCCATCGACTGGGGAACAGCCCTCGTCAGTCAAGGGCTGGCGCCACCAACCTTATCTCAGAATCTTGACGGTACCGCCAAAATTGAGGGCGACGACTGGGGCTTTGGCGCCAATGTGGGCCTGATTTTCGAACCGAGGCCCGGCACCCGGCTGGGCCTGCATTACCGTTCTCAGATCGACCATACCCTTGAGGGCGATGCTACTTATAACACGCCAGCCCAAGCCGCCCCGCTGGCCGCAGCGACTGGAAGGGTCAACACCACGGTGACGGCCGACGTGACCCTGCCGGAAAATGTTAGTTTCAGTGGTTATCACGCCTTCAACGAGCGTTGGGCCATCCTGGCCGATATCACCTGGACCAAGTGGAGCCGCTTGGATGAACTGAGAATCAAATTTGGCAACGGTGCCGGGGATAGCTTTGATACCTATAATTGGGACGACAGCTGGCGCTACTCGGTAGGCGGCATCTTCAAGCCCATGGAAGCCCTGGAGCTGCGCGCCGGTGTGGCCTTAGATGAAACACCGATTCCCAACGAGCAGCGGCGCACCCCGCGTGTTCCGGGTGCCGACCGCACCTGGCTGACTTTTGGCGCCGGCTATCAATTTAGCGAACTGATCAAGGTGGACTTCGCCTATGGCCATCTTTGGATTGATGACCCCAAGATTAACAAGGACCCAACCGAACCAGAAAATAGAGGAAAGGGCGCCTTAATCGGTGAATACGATTCCAGCATAGACATCATCAGCGCTGCGATTTCGTTCCAGTTTTAGTGCACACGTTAAGCCGTTTCGGTTAGACGGTTGACATTAAATGGCTTGTCGGCTTCAAGTCAGACTGGAAGCCGACAAGCCTCCTCCAAACGACAACACTCTGTCCGTCCCAACCTGCAAGTTCCCCCATTGATCCGCTATTCAGTGTCTCCAGCAACTGAAATGATCGGAGTGATATCGTAGCCCACGCATGAGAAAATGAAGACCGGGGTTGGTTGCGCCTCCCTTTTTCAGGCGATTGTGGTATACCTATCGGTGCCATGAGAATTCACCGCAACGTCACCGTCAAGCGGCTGCTGCTTGATCTTTACCAGGACATCCGCTGCCAAAAACTTCTCGTGCGCATGCTGGGCCGGCCGTTTCAACGCAGCCGGCGGTTCATCGAGATCGACTTGACCTACCGCTGCAACCTGCGCTGCCGCAACTGCAACCGCTCCTGCACCCAGGCGCCCGCCGACCTGGACATATCCATCTCTGCCATCGACGCTCTTATCCGCCAAAGCCTGGAGAAGGATGTGCGCTGGAAACGCATTCGCCTGCTGGGCGGTGAACCGACCCTGCATCCCCAGTTTTTCGACATTCTGGATCGCCTGCTGAGCTACCGAGCAAACCACAATCCAGACCTGCGGATCGTGGTCGGCACCAACGGCAGCGGTCGCCGGGTTCAGACCGTGCTCGATCGCCTGCCGGATCAGGTAGCCATCAAAAACACCTACAAATCCCGACGCCAACGCCTCTTTCGCCCCTTTAACCGGGCACCGCTGGATCGGCGCCGATTTGTCCTTTGCGACCTGACTGCCGGCTGCCGCATATTGCACGATTGCGGCATCGGCCTGACGCCTTTGGGCTACTATCCCTGCGCCGTGGCCGGCGGCATCGACCGGGTGTTGGGCCTGCGGTGCGGACGCCGGCAGCTGCCTTCAAAAAATGACGAGATGCGCGATCAATTGGCCGTTTGCTGCCCCTATTGCGGCCATTTTGGTTTCGCCTGGCCCACCCGCAAAACGCGGATTTCACCAGCCTGGGAAAAGGCCTACCGGTATTATGAGCCAAGGCGGCCGATCCAGGATTAACCCCTGGCTTCGCAACGCACCACGCCGCATGGGCGCGTTCGGCTGCCGTTGCA
>JASFFF010000268.1:0-5617 GCA_050124445.1 Desulfosarcina sp. | reverse complement strand
GGATAAAGACCGCATCGAAATCGACCTGGGGGTGCCATTGATCGTCCCTGGCGGGATTGCGCCGCACGATATCGTCAATCGTCTCCCGGTCCAGGGGAATGCCGCTGATCTGCACAACCGGATCGGCAATCAATTCTCGGTCGGATGCGGCCGGCTGAGGTATGGACCAGGGTAATACAGGCCGGCGCACGGGTGACGCAATCCCGGACAAGTCAGCAGGCGGATCATAATAGAGCCCAACCATTTTTTTTATGGGCTCGGCGAAATCGGTTCCCGCTGGATCGTAAGGCTCGACGGCGTTCACCACGCCACCATATTCAACCACTTGATCCCAAAACAAGTTCATGTATGTCCATCCGTAGTTTTCATCAGGGTACAAAACGGCAAAGCGCATGACACCCAGTTCCTCCACGGCAAAGGACACCAGTGCGCGCACCTGCATTTGGGGAGTGATAAAATTCCTGAATACGTAGGCGCCCATGTCCGGTATGCCTTCCCGCTGGGTGAATACCAGCATGGGGATTCCGCGGGCATCTGCATTGGCGGCGGCCGATTCGCTGGTCACCATGGGGCCCAAAATGGCACCGACCTTTTGTTGGTCCAGTTCATCGACGGCCTCGACCGCTACACCTGGATCAGATCGGGAGTCCTTGACGACAACCCTGAAAGGAATGCCGTCTGAAGCTGAACCGGACCGGTTCAGTGCCAGTTCAATGCCGTTTAAGGCCCGCTGGCCGAAGATGGCATAAGGGCCGGAGAGGGGAAGTACGCAGCCAACGGTAAAGGGCGTAAAGCGGGCACGCTCCACAAGCGAGAGGATCATATCCGATGCGTCCTGATGGTCTGGGTGCTCGGGAAACCGTTCCACAAAAAGTTGCAGCGCGTCCAATGCCTGATCGTAATCTTCATCCATAATGAAAGCCATACCGAGCCGGTACAAAAGCAATCCCATCACCTCCGGATCTGTCACCTCGGCGATCAGCTGCTCAAGCGCCTCTGTGCTCAGCAGTTCGGCGGTCTCTTCCAATTTGGACCAGGCCAGCGCGATTTGTGTATCCGAGGCAGTGTTCCACGCCCGATAGTAGTATTGGGCAGCCTCCAGGTAAGCACCCATGGCCGCCTGCGCGTCAGCCATGAGCAAGAAAAATGGGGCCCGCCGCAGTGTCGGATCGGTGGTTTCGGTAAAGGCGCGTCCGCGATCAATCACCGCCTCGAAATCACCACTTTCAAACAACAGGGTGAGAAACTCGAGGGACGCGTCCGCGGCCAAATCACTGGCGGGAAATTCCCGTATTATCCGCGAAAATACCGCCAGTGCATCCTCCTTGCGGCCGGTAAGGCGATAGATCTTTCCGATTTTAACCAAGGCCATCACGGCGAGGGGATCGTCGTATGATTCTTTTACAAAAGTGTTGTAGGCTGCCAGCGCCTCAGGGTATTGACCATTTTCAAAGGCTTGCTCGGCGTCGGCAAAGGCCGAGGGAACGGGTATCTCTGGAGTGGGACGGGGTTTGGAAATCGGTGATGGCGGGGTTGGTGCGCATCCCGCAACGACAAGAATCAGTATCGCAATCGTGGTTCGGGCGATTAGTACCATAAGTTAACGCTCTCCATGAGCATACCCGAGAAAGGGCACCTAAACAGTCACGTTCTTGTGGCGTTGAATCCGCCGCATGCCTCGCTCAATCTACACAAGCTGGTATCATTGTCAAACAATAGTTCATCTTGCTTCCGATTGTCCATGGATCGTTTTTCAAGCCATCGCCGGTGCTTGACATCACCCGGGCAGCAACATTATAGTTAAGCCTTCATAAGGTTGGCGATCGTTCAAAATGTGTTTCATAGCCATTTCCCAACCAAGGTTACGTGCATGCAAAAAACCATCTGGGCAGCTTTTCTGGTCGGCATTGTCACCCTCGCATCACCGGCTTTTGCTGACATATATAAATATATTGACGAAAACGGACAGAAGCGCTGGACGGACGACCTGAGCCAAGTGCCCAAGGAGCAGCGGCCAGCGATTCTGCGCAAGGCGACCGAGGATGCCAAGGCGATTCCAGGCGATACACAGTTCGAGCCAGCAGCAACTGACCCGGCCGGTCCGGTGTCAGAATCCAGGGCAGCCCTTCCGGCGACGGCCCATTCTGTGCCGGCGGGCGATCTGAGCCGCGACGCCCTATTGGCAGAAAAAGCCGATCTGGATTCACAATACAATCTGCTGATGCAGGAGAGGAAAAAGCTCGAATACCGTTTAAGGCAGGAATTAGGCGCCGCGGCGCGGGAGCAACTGAATCAGCAGGTTGCCGAATTCAATGTAAAAACGGAACAATTCGAAAGCAGGTTGAATCGTTTCTACAACAAAGTCGATCAATACAACCAACACAACCGCACTGCCGAAGCCAAAGCAGCCCAATAGGCTTATCAGGTATTAAGGAGGAAAACGATGACCGTATCATCCAGGGATTTTATTCAGGCGGTTTCAGTGGGTCGCCCCCCCAATATCCAACATCTTTTTCCCAATTCCAAAGCCCTGTTGGTCAGCGGGAAATTTATCGATTTGGCAATGATGGAAAAAAAACATGCCATCTGCATGGCCGCCAACGGCAGAAACGCCTTTGTGATCCGCGGTGCCTTGAAAGCCGCCCAACGCGCCAACTCAGCCCTGATCATCGAAATTGCCCGTTCTGAAGGCGGCGCCAATGCCTACTGCGCCATTAACTATTGGAATATCGCCCGTACCGTAGACGCCGCCTGCAATGAACTGGGCATTACCATTCCCGTAGCTCTGCATGCCGATCACTACGGTTTGAAAAGCAAGGCCGATATCCCCGAAGCAAAGGTCGAAATCCCCACACTCTTTGAAGCCGGCATCACCTCAATTGCCATCGACGCCTCCCACCTCCCCGACGACCAAAACCTGCTGACCAACCTGGAATTAAACCCCTTTATTCCCGATTGGTCCGGTTTGGAAACCGAAATTGGAGAAATCAAGGGTAAATTGGGGCTGTCGACCAAAGATGAAGCCCTTTTCCTTATCAAGGGACTCAACGCACATGGTATTTTCCCCAACTGGATTGCATTGAATAACGGAACTGTTCACGGCATCGAGGCCAGCGGGCAGGGCATCCAGGTTGCACTGACCCAACAGATCCAAATCGCCAACAAGACCAACACCACCAAGGCCAACGTGGCCACGGCCCTGCAAATGATCTCCTGGGGGCTTAAGGTCAATGATGACGGCAATGCCGCCTTGGACGAAAACAGCGATTTTATCAAAGTCGCGGATCAGGGTGTCACCGATGCCATGTGGGCCAGTATGGTGGCCTTCGCCAGCGAAAAGGGGTGGCGTGGGGGCAACTACAAAAAACTGAATTTGCCATTTGAAAACAAGCTGCTGGGATTGCCCAAAGCGATTCGTGCCAGAATGGAAGAACGGGTCGAGTCATTCGTATTTAACATGCTGGTCAACGTATTCAACGCCCGCGACACGGCCGAGCTGGCCATTGCGGCAATTCTGGAAGCCGACAGTTTTGATCCAGGACCCAAAGCGCAGCGCATCGAAGACCCGCAGGATTGGACTGCAGAAAAAATAATCGAGCGTGCCGCTTTGATCGAGGGAGACAAAGGGCCGGAGGGGGATTTTGATGATTGATTGCCCGGTCAACATCAACGCTTCGGTTGCTCTTCATTGCGAAAGGCCGCCATGAACACGTGGACGGTTTTGATATAATTTATAGAGATATTAATTGGTTGTCTTATCTATACAACGATTCCAACCTATCGAAAAAGCCTATCTTGGAAACGCTCGTCCCCCACTGACCACCCGCCGTTTCCATTTTTTTTTGCTAAAGGATTGTTGGTACCTGCCGATATGATAATCGGAGGAACCAAACATGTATATCCAAAGCTACCAGATCCATAACGTCTTGAATGTCTACCGAAGACAGCTAAGTCAGACAAATCCGGATCCGGTCCACCATTCTGCCGGTTGCAAGGACAAATCGGACCCGGTTCGCATTTCAGCCGAAGGTAAAAATCAGTCCATCATGCAGAAGGTGGCTGACAATGTACTTAAAAAGATTACCAATGTGGATCCTGAAACCGGCTTTCAGCAAGAGATGACCAAGCAGGTCAAACAAACACTGAAAGATAGGCAGATGGTGGAAAAGGAAAACGCTTTTGTTTTCCACACCATTGGTGGCAACAATCAAATGGAGACCCGATCCATCGCCGTCGACAATTCACAGGTATTGATGAATCGGCTCAATGAACTGGCCAAGGCGGCCGTTAACCGCAAAGCTGAATAATTCAGCCAAAAAGAGGGACCGATTGCTGATTGACTTGAAAGGACGGAACCACCGGCATCGGTAAACCGGTTTGTAGAAAACAAAGGGGGACCAGCCATGTTAGAACCAATTGGCGAACCAGCCGTCAGAACGACGACTCGTGTAGACAGCAGCCTGACCGTGGAAGGCAAGGATGTAGACCTGAAGAAAATGGAAAAAGTCACCCAGGAGCGTCCCATCGAAAGCTCCCAGGAAAGTACAAAGACCGATTCCGACAAGACGAAAAAGAACAGCGCCTACAACGTGGCCGATGACGGGATCGTCTACGAAAAATACGACAAGAATGGCAATGTGGTATTGCGATTGCCGCCCGAGCAAAAGCCCATAGACGAACACGTCTAACCGCTCAGCATTATCCGTTCAGCACCAAAAGCCGGGCACACAGCGCCGGCTTTTGGTGCCGGATGTAGATGGTGCGTCCTCATTCGATGCCGTCTTTGGCACGATTCCATAGCGTGTGCATTTCCTCAACGGTCAGATCGTTTAGCTCCCGCCCCGCTTCCAGTGCTTTCTCCTCCATGTGGATAAACCGTTTTTCAAATTTCTGAATGGATTGGATCAATGCGGTCTCCGGGTGAATGTGCGCAAATCGCGCGACATTGACCATGGTAAATAAAATGTCGCCAAATTCCATGGCCGCCTTCTGGCTGTTGGGCTCACTGTCAGGCGCAGCGATTTCTTTGGAGAATTCCTGCCACTCTTCCATGGTTTTTTCCATTACACCGTGGATATCATCCCAGTCGAATCCGGATTTGGCTGCACGCTCAGAAACCATGGCGGCCCTCAGAAGGGCGGGCAACCCCTTGGGAATGGAGCGCAACACCGAATGGCGATTGGTGAGGCCTTTTTCCTGACGCTTGATCTTGTCCCAGTTTTTACTGACCGTTTGCGGTGTTTTTGCAGTGGCATCTCCAAATACGTGGGGGTGGCGGCGCACCATTTTCGATAGGATTGTGGTTACCACGTCTTCGAGACTGAAATCTCCGGATTCACCGAAAAGAAAAATGACAAAAAGAAGCTGAAACAAAACATCTCCGGCTTCTTCGCAGATGTCTGCCGTGCGTCGGGAGGCAATGGCGTCCGCCAGTTCATACACCTCCTCTATGAGATATCGGGTCATCGTATCCGGGGTCTGTTTTCTGTCCCACGGACAGCCGTTTGCGCCTCGAAGGGTTTGGATCAGGGCGACAAGACGATCGACCGATGCAGGTCGATCCGAATTTAGGGACGCTGCCACGACTTTTTAAGATCCTTTACTTTCAAGGTAAAAT
>JASFFF010000267.1:0-5659 GCA_050124445.1 Desulfosarcina sp. | reverse complement strand
CCCGCCGTTGGGTGCGAATTCGCCGCCCACATAGCCGGCAACGGCTTCCTGGTCGATCTTGATGTCGTCTTTCCAGGTGCCCACGAAAGCGATGTCGGCGCGGGCGATGGAGGCCACGCAGCAGTTGGGGCAGCCGTCGAACTTGAACTTGAACTTGTAAGGGAAGGCCGGGCGGTGCAGCTCGTCCTGGTACTCCTGGGTCAGGTCGTAGCACAGGGCCTGGGTGTCGTAGCAGGACCATTCACAGCGGGAGCTGCCGATGCAGTCGGAGGGGGTCCGCAGGTTGGAGCCGGAACCGCCCAGGTCCTGATCCATGTTGTGGGTCAGTTCGTAGAAGATCTCTTCCAGCTGCGGCGTGGAGGTGCCGATGAAGATGATATCACCGGTGGAGCCGTGCATGTTGGTTACGCCTGAACCGCGGAATTCCCACAGGTCGCACAGTTTTTTCAAAAAGTCGGTGGTGTAGTATTTGCCGCCGGGCTGGGCCACGCGCATGGTGTGAAAGTGGGCCACGCCGGGGAACATTTCCGGCTGGTCGCAATAGCGGCCGATCACGCCGCCGCCGTATCCGAAGACACCCACGATGCCGCCATGTTTCCAGTGGGTACGGCCGTGCTTGTAGGAGAGTTCCAACACACCCAGAATGTCTTCGACGCAGTCTTGGGCAACCTGGAATTCCACGTTGTTCGGGTTCTTGGCCCGGTTGGCGGCCTCTTGCTTCAGGTCCGACACGAAGCTGGGCCACGGACCGGACTCAAGCTGGTCCAACAAAGGGGTTGCATGCTTTGCCATTTTTACCTCCATTTGAATTGATAGTAAAACAACCTTCCGATAGATATAATACCATCCCCGACGGGGGGTTGCGGTCACCTCCTCTCAACTTTTTTCTGCATATATTGCCGGGATTGTTATAATCTCGTGATCGTCGCCATTCAAACTGCAAGGAGCAGATATAGAATTAATCATGGGGCTTGTCAATAAAAAAGCCTGGTTTCGCGCAGTGAAGGCAAGGGCAATTTTTCGGGCGTGCCCTGTATACAGAATGTTGTAAGTTTTTTTGCAACGACCGCTCTATATAGTGCTTGAACCGGAATCAGCCAGCCGAATCGCCGCGACCTGCGATGGCTTTGGGAGGTTGATCATTCGGCACAGCCGGTTCCATGACGGTCAAACCGCCAGATGGTCAAAAACGGCCCTAATATGCCGGTCCAGATGGATGCTGACGACACGCTGTTCTTCGGCCTGTCGCTTGAAAACGGACGCCACGATCTGACCGGCCGTGGCCCTCAGAGCGGCAGCGTTGTACTGATTGAGGACGCGTCGAAACAGGTCGGGAAAGGTTTGGGGCAGGCCGCTCAAGCGGGCGGTCAGGTCCAACCCCTGAAAAAAGCCCTCGATCATGGGCGCCAGACATGGGTCCGGTGCCCAGGCAACCTCGTATACCCCATCCAGCCGATCCAGGCGCATGCGAATGGACAGGTGGATGAAAAACACCACCAGGGCTTCCATCAGCGTTCGTTCGTCGCGCACCAGGTTCTCCCATTTGGCCATGGGGGCATAGTCCCGAACGGAGATCAGTCTAACTGCCGCTTTGTTATTGGCGACCCGAACGACAAAATCACCGGCTGCGTGGTGCCAGGGGAAAATCTGAGCGGCGGAGATCGGGTCGTAGCAGGCGGTCAGAATCATGGCCATGTTCCGGTACAGGTCTGCCGTCTGGTTGTCGGTTAGCATACGGGGCGTGGGTGCGCCATCCCAGACCACGATGGCTGGTTGGTTGCCGCCGGCCCGCCGGGTCAAGTGAAATTCATGAAACCCGTCGAACCAGTCTCCCAAGAACATGGGTGGCTCCTCGGCAACCGCGGCATATAGCCGGGGAAACCAGCCGAAGGGCCGTTCCTGGCCAAGATGGGCAAGCGCCCGTTGCTCGTTGAACAAGGCCCGGCGGCCATGATTGGAGAGGGCCACGTTTACCACCAAAGAGAACGCCTGGCCGTTGACGGTCACCCGCAATCGGGCCGGATGGTAAAACGCCCCGTGCTTGACCAAAAAGATAGATATCTCCTCGATGTCGGATGCGCGCACGGGCCGCTCCAGCACAGCGGCTGCGGCGGCAATCAGGCGGTGCCACCCGCCGGCCGTGCAAAACCGGGCAATCGACGAAAAGTAACTGCCATAGGTCACCCGCTCGGCGTCCGGGGATCCAGGTGGTATGGCCCCTGCCTGCCGGCTGACCGGCAGCGGGTGGTCCCAGCTGGGGTGGTGTTCATCCATGGGATGATCGGTGGTGGCCAAAAAATATCGGATGCGTGGCATGGGTTGAGCGAGTCAGTATTGGTCGAGATAGGGAAGTATCCGGATGCCTGCCGCGTTGGCTCAGCTGCGATGGGGCTCCAGCTCTTTGAGAATTTCCGGGGCAACCTCGTAACCCAGCTCACGGGCCTTGTCGGCATGCGCCACCGCCGATGCCGGCTGACCGTCTTCCAGGTAGGCGATGGCCAGGTTGTTGTGGGCCACAGCGAATTCCGGGGCCAGTTTGAGGGCTTTGAGGTTGGTTTCGATGCTTTCCTTGATCTGGCCGTTCATCAAGTAGGCGTTGGCCAGGGTGGCAAAGGCCTGGATGAACCGAAAATTGAACGCGGTCGCCTTCTTCAAGGCCTTGATGGCGCCTTCGATGTCACCTTGCTGGAGCAGGACGAACCCGATGTTGCCCCAGCCTTCGGAAAAGCCGGGCTTTACCTTGACAGCGCGTCGGTTCCAGTCCAGGCAGCCATCAAGATCGTTGCGCTTCAGGCAGATGCCGCCCATTTGAACGTAGGCCTCAGCCAATCCGGGGCTGCATTCGATGGCGGCGAGCAGCGACTTTTCGGCCGCTTCAACGTTTCCCTGTCCCAGCAGGGCCACGCCCAGGTTATAGTGGGAGTTTCCGCATTCGGGGTTGGCGGCCAGGGCCTGTTTTTGTCGTTCGATAAAGGCTTCCGCGGTGGGTGCTTTGTTTGACGCTTGCATGCTGGGATCCTTTTCCGGTGGTTTCACCGATTTTTGGTTTCACAAAGTCAGAATCCGTAACGTGACTGCCTGCTTGTGTCAAGGAAAATTATCGTTGCAAAGCCGCTTTTTGCTTGACATAAAACCCCTACTTCTTTACTGTTTTTCATTATTGACGGCATGCACAACCAAACGCCATCCATTGCGGACGGTCACCGCGCCGCTACCACTACAGGACGCCACAGCCATGAATCCGGAGATTATGGGGGATTTTGCCAGCACACGCGCTGCCGCACCAACTGCCGCAGTTGTCAAGCCCCCGCATGGCAAGCCCTGCGCCCAACCCTAAGGGGCCATTCACGCGGTTTCATTTTCTTACAACCAGTTCGTAATTTCAGGAGGTAACATGAATTCAGGATGTTATACTGCAATGGTAACGCCTTTCGATGGCGACGCCGTCGATGTTGCAGGCCTTGACCGCCTGGCCGAGTTTCAGATTCAAAACGGCATCAGCGGTCTTTTGGCTGTGGGAACCACAGGGGAAAGCCCGACCCTGGCTTGGGCGGAGCACCATCAGGTGGTGCAGGCCTACGCCCGGCAAGCCAAGGGCAAATGCCTGTGCATTGCCGGCGCGGGCAGCAATAACACCAAAGAGGCATTGTCCGCCGCAGGGCACGCCGTTGATGCAGGCGCCGATGCCGTGCTGCTGGTGGATCCCTATTACAACGGGCCCAGTTCGCTGGAGATCAGAAAAGAATATATCGCGCCGGTGGCCGCGGCGTTTCCCGATACCACCATTATACCCTATGTCATCCCTGGGCGGACCGGCGCTCAGCTGCTTCCCGAAGACCTGGCGCTGCTGTTCAAAGACCATCCCAATGTCAACACGGTAAAAGAGGCCACAGGCAATCTGGACAACATGCGTCGCACCCGCGAATGCTGTGGATCAGGCTTCACGATTCTCTCCGGCGACGACGGGATGACCTTCGACATGATGCAGGCACCCGATATTGCCGGCGCCGGCGTGATATCGGTGGTTTCCAACATCGCCCCCAAGGCCATGAGCGAGATGGTTCGTTTGATTGCCGGCGGCGAGGTTGAGCCGGGCAAAGCACTGGCCGACGCCCTGAAGCCGCTGTTCGGGCTGGTGACGGTGACCACGATGGAGCCGTCTCCCTTCGGCGAAGTGATGTGCCGGGCCCGCAACCCGTTGGCACTCAAGACGCTGATGCAGCTGCTGGGTGTCCCCTCGGGATCCTGCCGCCAGCCGCTGGGAAAAATGAGCCGGGCCGGTTTGGAAAAGGTGGTGGGCATTGCCCGAACCGTTCAGTCCAACAACCCGGAGATCCTGGCCCCCCTGGCCGAGTTTTTCGACGTGGATATCGAGGCGCGGCTGAATGATGACGGCTTGTGGGAGGGGCTGTACTATCCGTCTTATTAGCATTCGTTCAGATCAAACAACAACCGCCCCTGCCGATGGAAGCGGCAGGGGCGGTTGCGATCACAGCAATCGCGTTTATTCGGTCTTGCCCGGGTCGGCAAAATTGGCTGCCTGCTGTTCGGGTTCGGTTTGCTTAAACAGGACGGATTTCAGCCAGTCCAGCCCGAATTTGAGCAGTTCGATTTCATCGTGGCGAATTTTTTCAATGGTGGCCGCATCCACCTCGACACGCTCCATAAAGGAGCTTTCAAAAACAAACTCCCTGAACTTGTCGATATCGTAGCTGACCAAAAAGAACATCTGCTTGGCTTTTTCGGTCAGCTTGATGTTGGGTGGAAAAGAGCGCTTGCGCACCACCAGGTCGGTCCACTCGCGGTTGATTTCGTCCCGCAGGTCCACTCCCTGATCCTCACGCCAGGCGGCCACTGTCCATTCGGTGTCTTCATCGAAGCCTTTACAGTGGGGCTCGTTGATGAAAAAGAAAAATCCGTCATCGTCGGCCCCTTCCTTGTGTTGCAGGGTGGCCGTGCCCAGGGGGTAGTAGCGACAGGATGTGGGGCGGTCCGCATAGATGATGCATCCTTTACCGTCTTTGACGAAGGGACAGGACTCGCGATCGTCATCCATCAGCTTGAGCGTGACCATGGGCAGGTCGGTTTTTTCCAGCAGATGCGGCTCGGTGTAGATGGCCAAAAATTCGCGGGACGTGAGGCCCAAACGGTTTTTCAGCTGAATGATGTCATAAGGGGTTAAAATAATATGAATGCCGCGACAGCATTCGGTAAAGCAGGAAACGCCGGGATGACATTTGAATTTGAATTGGCTGCTGTAACCCAGGCGCACCGGCGAGATGCAGGCGGTTTTGTCTGTCTCGGTCATGGCTTTTCCTTTCTGGCACGTGGAATCATTGGGCGTACTTAGCCAAGGCCGGCACCAAAGTCAAACGCTATTGTCGGCGCTTTGAAAGGGTGGCCGGAGAATGGGCGCAACGATGCGGCCAAAAAAGAAGGGGCCGGCTCAACCAAGAGCTGGCCCCGGTAGCGCGATCGTTGGCCTGATGGCCAGGACTATTTCACCCGTCCTTCACGCCAGGCCTGGATCAGCTGGTCGTAGTTGACGGTCTCTCCTTTGGGTTTTTCGTTGACCTTGGCCTTGGGAGAACCGGGTTGGCTAAGCCAGTATTCGGGATCCTTTTTGGGATTCAGCTTTGGACCGCATTTTTTTTGTACG
>JASFFF010000266.1:0-5662 GCA_050124445.1 Desulfosarcina sp. | reverse complement strand
CATTGCCCCTGTGGGCTGTGCGGTGCTGGCCTACAACTATTTTGACTGCGATTTCCAAGAGGCCGCCCACGGCCGGGCGCCGGCCATGGCCACGGGGGTCAAGCGCGTGCGGCCGGACCTGATGGTCTTTACCTATCAGGGAGACGGCGACCTGGCCAGCATCGGCATGGGAGAGATCATTCACGCGGCCAATCGCGGCGAGAAGTTCACCACCATTTTTGTCAACAACGCCATTTACGGCATGACCGGAGGGCAGATGGCCCCCACCACCATGCCTGACCAACGCTCGACCACATCGCCTTTGGGCAGGAACGTTGCCGAGGTGGGCATGCCGATCAAAGTGGCCGAACTGCTGGCGGCTCTACAGACGCCGGCCTACATCAGCCGGCAGTCAGTCATTCGGCCAAAATACATCAACAAGGCCAAAAAAGCGATCAAGCAAGCCTTTACTTACCAGATGGAAAATCGCTGCTACAGCCTCGTGGAGGTGGTCAGCACCTGTCCCACCAACTGGGGGATGACGCCCATGGAGGCGATCAAATGGACCGAGGAGACCCTTTTGGACTATTATCAACTGGGCGACTATAAAGTACCGGCCTGACCGGAGGCCCGTTTTTTGCCAACGGGACTGGAGGAGGCACCATGCAAAGCGAAGTCATGTTCGCCGGCTTCGGCGGACAGGGTATCTTGTTAATTGGCAAAGTCCTGGCACATGCTGCCATGGAGGAGGGCTACGAGGTGGCCTGGATTCCCTCTTACGGCCCGGAGATGCGCGGCGGGACGGCCTATTGCACCGTGGTCATCGCAGACCGCCCCATCGGGTCACCCATCATCAAGAATCCGCTGCATCTGGTGGCCATGAACGGTCCGTCATTGGAGAAGTTTTCCCCAACGGTCAAACCGGGCGGCATCATTTTTGTCAACAGCTCGCTGATTGCCTTTGGGTCGAATCGAGATGACGTGGATGAGCTTCGCGTCGAAGTGGTGGACATTGCCAAATCGCTGGGCAGCGTCAAGGCCGCCAATATCGTTGCCCTGTCCGCCTTTGTGACCCGAAGTAAGATCGTTCCCATGCAGACCTTGAAAAACTGCGTCAAGGAAGAGTTCAGCAAAAAACCCAAGCTGATCCCGCTCAACATGGATGCGGTGGATGCCGGCCAAAAGGCGGCACAGCAATAAGCACCCGCCTGCTGCAGCGAAGCGCCAGCGGATTGAGATGCAAGGTGACCCAGCCGGGCCAAACGCCCGGCTGCTGTGTTTGACTACATGCGAATCATGAAACTACCCATTCCCGACTATATTCAAGCCATTTCACCCTATGTGCCCGGCAAGCCACTGGAAGCCTTGGAACGCGAGTACGGCATCCGCGATTCAATCAAGCTGGCTTCCAACGAGAATCCGCTTGGCCCCAGTCCCAAAGCCTTGGTAGCCATCCAGAAGCAGTTGCCCGCCTTGCATCGCTATCCGGATGGCGCCGGCCATGTCTTGACCGACAAGCTTGCTCGCACGAATGGCGTTTCCCCCTCGAATGTCGTCATTGGAAACGGATCCGATGATATTATCGCCTTGCTGGCGCGGGCGTTGATTCGTCCCGGTGATCGCGTTATCGTACCCCACCCGTCCTTTCTCATGTACGAAATCACCGCCGTGGCTGCCGGTGCGGTTGTGGACCGGGTGGCCTTGAAAGCGCACCGCATGGATCTTACGGCCATGGCCGAACGGGTAACCGCCGATACGCGCTTGATCTTTATTTGCAACCCCAACAATCCCACCGGAACCGTCGTTACGCAGACGGATTTTCACGCGTTTATGGATCACCTGCCGGATGATGTGGTGGTGGTCGTTGACGAGGCCTACATCGAATATGTCAGGGCTGCCGATTGTCTGAAAACCGGCCGGCCGGCCGACATGGACTTGCCCATCGTGACGCTGCGGACCTTTTCCAAAGCCTACGGGCTTGCCGGACTGCGGGTGGGATACGGCCTCATGCCGGCTGCTCTGGCTGAGGTGCTCCATCGGGTGCGTCAACCGTTCAATGTCAATGCCATGGCCCAGGCCGCGGCCACGGCTGCCTTGGACGACCGGGTCTTTCTGAAGCGTTCTGTCGAACTGGTTCATCGGGGATTGGACGACCTGACCATCGGTTTGGACCGGCTGGGCGTGCGCTTTTTCAACACCGAGGCCAACTTTTTTCTCATCGATGTGGGCCAACCGGCAACGGTGGTATTCGAACGTATGCTTCGTCAGGGAGTCATTGTAAGATCCATGCACGCCTATGGATATCCCACTTGCATCCGGATCAATGTGGGGCTTGAAGTCGAAAACCGTCGTTTTTTAGAGGTGCTGGCATCGGTCCTGTAATCGGCAACCCAGTTTGATATCGCCAAGCAAGGAGAGGAAAACCGGTATGCGCCCGTTGTTGATCACCATCGATGGTCCGGCAGGTGCCGGCAAGACCACGGTCAGCAAACTGCTGGCGCAATCACTGGGCTACCGCTACCTGGACACCGGTGCCCTTTACCGCGGTGTTGCCTACGAGGCCCGCGCAGCCGGTATTTCTCCACAGGACGATCAGGGCCTGGCTCAGGTCTGCGAAACGCTGCAGCTGGATGTAGCCGAGAATCGTCTGTTATCCGCAGGTGTGGACATTACCGATCGTATTCGTTCACCGCAAATCACCATGCTCGCATCGGCCGTGTCGGCCCGTCCGGTGGTTAGGCAGGCCCTGTTGAACATACAGCGAGAATTGGGGCGGGCCCGGGGGTTGGTGGCCGAAGGGCGCGACATGGGCACGGTGGTATTTCCCGATGCCGATCTCAAGTTCTATCTGGACGCCTCGCCCCGGCAGCGTGCCCGCCGTCGTTTCAACCAATACGCAAGCAGCAACAATCAGACCCTCGAGCAGATCGAACAGGACATCCGACGTCGGGATGCCAACGACGCGAGTCGAGATATTGCCCCGCTGAAGCCGGCCGCCGGTGCGGTGAGCATCGATTCGACTGTCATGAGTGCGCCTGAGGTGGTGGCGCGGATGCTGGCCTGCGTGGCTGCTCTGGAAGTTGATTAGATATATATATGTTATTAAATTACAATAAGTTAAATTGAATAATATAATGTTTCCGGTTAAACTGATAGGCGGCCGATGACCCGCTGTTTGCGAGCTGGCCGTCCACGGCTCTGCGCTTGGTGCAACCCGGCTCGATCAACAGGGTCACAGCCGGCCAAACCATCCAACAATACAAGGCAAAAGGAAATCCACAGCAAAATAAACCATTGCAATTTGCCTATCAATTCTGTATGGTCTGTGGGCTATACTGCAGGTGATGGCATTTGCGGTAAAATCAACAGCGGTAAGGGGGTAATCATCAGTCAATGGACAACTTTGCAGACAACGAATTAACTGAAGAACCAGAAAAGGACAGTGTAACCGGCGAAAGCATGGCCGAGCTCATGGATCTATACGAAGAGAGCTTCAAGCGTTTTGCCGAAGGGGAGGTGGTCAACGGAAAGATCATCTCCGTGGACAAAGACCACGTACTGGTGGACATCGGATACAAATCCGAAGGCCAGATCCGCATTCGCGAATTCGAAGTTGACGGTGAGGTCACGGCGAAAGTGGGCGATACCGTCGAAGTGATGGTCGAGTGGTGGGACGACGAGAATGAAGTGGTCGTATTGTCCAAGGAAAAAGCCGAGAAGGTCAAGGTCTGGGACGACATTAAAAAGCGTCACGAGGCTGATGACACCATTCCCGGTACCATCACCAACCGCGTGAAGGGCGGTTTCTCAGTGGATATCGGGGTGCAGGCGTTTCTGCCAGGATCCCAGGCGGACCTGCGGCCCATTCGCAATTTGGATGAGATGGTCGGCAAGGAATTTGATTTTAAGATACTGAAATACAACCGAAAGCGCAGCAACATCGTGCTCTCCAGGCGGGTGCTGCTGGAAGAGGAGCGTGAGGAGAAGCGAGCCAAGACCCTGGCTTCCATCCACGAAGGCAAGGTGGTTTCCGGTATTGTCAAGAACCTTACCGAGTATGGCGTGTTTGTCGACTTGGGAGGTGTTGACGGCCTGCTGCATATCACCGATATCTCCTGGGGCCGGGTCAAGCATCCATCCGAATTGTTTACCGTCGGTGACGAGATCAATGTCAAAATCCTGAGCTTGGATTTGGAGCGTGAGCGCGTTTCTCTGGGCATGAAGCAACTCACTGAAGATCCATGGGCCACCGCCATCGACAAATACCCCGTGGGCTCGCGGATCAGCGGAAAAGTGGTCAGTTTGACCGATTACGGCGCTTTTGTCGAATTGGAGGAGGGTATCGAAGGCCTTATCCATGTGTCGGAAATGTCCTGGACCCGCAAGGTCAGACACCCATCCAAGGTGGTGTCCGTGGGAGAGATGGTCGACGCCCTCGTTTTAGACATCAAACCGGAGAACCGGCGCATTTCCTTGGGCATGAAACAGGCGGCGCCCAATCCCTGGGATGTGATCAGCGACAAATACCCGGTGGGCACCACCATTGAAGGTAAAATTAAAAATATTACCGACTTCGGGCTCTTTATCGGTATCGATGAAGGCATCGACGGATTGGTTCATATCTCAGACATATCCTGGACGAAGCGCATCAAGCACCCTTCAGAAATCTTCAAGAAGGGTGACGTGATTCAAGCCATCGTTTTAGAAATTGACAAGGCTCAAGAGCGCTTTTCCCTGGGCGTCAAACAATTGCAGGCCGATCCCTGGGATACCGTCGCCGAACGCTACGAAGTTGGCAAGGAGTTTACCGGGACGGTGACTAATGTCACTGATTTCGGTGTCTTCGTTGAACTGGAAGAAGGCATTGAAGGTCTGGTCCATGTTTCCGAAATCAGCAAAGAGAAAATTAAGACGCCGGTGGGTCAGTTTGAAGTCGGACAGATGCTGACTGCCAAAGTCATGAACATCAACAGTGACGAAAGGCGCATCGGGCTGTCCATCAAACGCCTGGATATGGAAGACGATCAGGAGCTGCTGACCGAATACGTCAGCAGCATGGGACCGGCAACCTCCAGTTTCGGCGAAATCCTTCGCGAGAACCTGCAGGAAAAGCTTAACAACGAAGACGAATAGTCCCATTGACCCGACCACGCATGCCGGCGGTTTGCCTGATGATAGGCCCGTCGGCATTTTTTATCATTGATTGGGGGAAAGAGTAATGTTTACCCGACGCCATCCCTACCTTTTTTTTCTGCTGACCAGTTTCTCCATATTTACGGTACTCGTTCTGGGCATCATGGCCATGGCCATGTGGATGGGAACCGGCGGCGGTGATTTCAGCGGCGAAGGTGTTGGTGTGGTTGAAATCGAGGGTGCCATCGCCGATGCTCGCGATACCCTCGAACATATCCGGCGTTTCAGGGAAGATGAAGACATCAAGGCCATTGTGGTTCGCATCGATTCTCCCGGCGGCGCTGTGGGGCCGTCCCAGGAGATTTACCGTGAGATTCGCAAAACCGTTGAGACCAAGCATGTGATTGCATCCATGGGCGCCGTGGCTGCTTCCGGAGGGTATTATGTGGCCTGCGCAGCCAACGGAATCGTGGCCAATCCCGGCACCATTACCGGCAGCATTGGCGTAATCATGGGCTACACCAATTTTCGTCAATTGCTGGACAAGATC